>JAASTO010000060.1 GCA_021767245.1 Balneolaceae bacterium | reverse complement strand
TAAAATGGGGCAAAGCAGATGCCGATACTTCTCTACTTTTTGGAGAAGCCAAAATCTCACTCATAGAAGATATGGATATGGAAGCGAGTCGCAATGCCATTGTAAACGGGCAAATTCCGGATTATTTCAAAAACAATGTGGTACTGACTTTAGATGAAGATCACGTTTACGCTTTCCTAAATTCTTACAGTGAGTTAAGAAAATACACCAGGGATGGGGAATTGGTTTGGGAGCGACACCTTGACCTTCCTGATAATGAACAGTTAAAGTCAGACATTGCAGAAGCAGCCGGACAATCTCCTAATTTTCTGCCATTTTTAACGTATATATACTCTGCTAAATTTGTGGACTCCGGTATATATTTACTGGGGAATAAAGCCCGCAATTCACCACAGCATCTCATCAGGGTTAATACAGATGGGCAAATAACCACTTTATATCAAATGCCTGATTCTGACATGCAAGTTTTAAGCTTCGCCATCGATCCGAATAGTAACACCCTTTATGTTTCGGATGCTATGAGTGGGATCGTTTACAAGGGAAAACTGTAACCAATAATTGAAGTGAATTTATATTGGATTGCCCAAAGTTTGCATTTCTTTTCCCGCAGAGATTGGTATCTGAACGAGATCATTACAGACCGGTTGGATACTTATATAAGTATTTCACTTATTGATATTCATAACTTATAATTATATATAGACCTGATAATAAATAACTTGTATTGATCTGTATGCCTTATAAATATCTTCTTTTTACCTGCATCATTTTAATGATAATTGGTTGCTCACAAAATCAAGATGATTCTTCAAAGCAACCTGACAAGATCACTATGGTTTCGGTGGATACACTTTTTACCTTTACCGATTTTGAAACTCATAATATTGCTCAGCCTACAGAAATTGCAATACTTGAAAATGGCTCAATGGCTATTGTAGATTTTGACCAAAAGCAGATCAGTTTAGTTAGTAAATCAGGAGATCTGATCACAACATTTGGGCGTGAAGGTAGAGGTCCTGGTGAGTTTATTCGTATTGATAACCTATTTGTTACAGATGATGTAATACATGTGATAGATACTAATCAAAATATGATCTCTAAATTTGATACTGAAGGTAATTTCATCAAAGGTCATACATATAAGTCAGCTGCAATACTTAAAGAAGTCACTGCTATAGGCAGTACAAAATATGTAATCGCTACTGGGGGTATTGACAGTACTCTTCTTTCTGTTACTGATTTCAAAACTGATTCAAACTTTTACTTTGGAACTCCAAAAGGTGAAAGCATAGAAGTTGTGAATCTTCAGGAAAGTCTCAATCAACTCAAAAATGGTGAGATCCCAGACCTTTTTAAAAACATGGTCACCTTAAGGACTGATAATGATCATATTTACGCTTTCCTAAATTCCTACAGTATCCTTCAAAAATATGATTTTAATGGTAATCTGATTTGGGAAAAAAATATTGAGCTACCATATAACGAAGACATTTTCAATGCGACGGTAGAAAAGGCTAAAAACTCACCGGGCGGGCTTCCCGCTTACACTTATATCAATGATCTTGAAGTCATTAATGAAGAGATCGTCATACTTTCAAACAGAAAAAACTCAGAAGTCCCTCAGCAACTAATCAAAGTAAACAGTACAGGTGAAATAACAGACATTTATACACTTCCTGCTTATGTTGGTTACCTTGCAGCATTTGATGTAGAGATCGAAAGTAACACGGTTTATTTTGCTTCGTCTCAAGATGGAATTGTATATAAAAGCTCTATATCACTTTAAAAGTCATTAACTGCTTTTTATTCTCTGAACAAACCAGCCATATCCCATTTTTCGATCACTTCTTTCACGAGGTTACCCACACGGGTATTGACTCTATCAAAATATTCCTCAGCCTGGGCCTGATCGAATGTTGGATGTCCCTGACCCGGTTCATAAAGACCTATTGAGGACGGAAACGGAAAGGCCGACCAGGAACTGCCACTTGGATAAGGGGTCGTCATTTCTTCTCCGGAATACCACTCCTGATGAATATGGTCTGGCGTTATGACCTGCATATAGGCTGATTCATTGTTCCCAGCATGACCTCCATTTTCACCGAACACGGCAAATGTATCTTCAGATGCCAGGCTCCACCAATTGATGACCATGATCCGAACCTGTAATTTATTTGATAATTCAGCTGCCAGGTCCTGAAGCACGGCGGTCTGTCCACCACCGTGACCATTGAGTATGATGATATTCTTAAATTCATTTTTGTGTAATCCTTCCAGGATCTCTCCCACAAAAGCACGATACACGTTTTCACTCATAGCAAAAACACCGGGATAAGCGGCCAGTGTCCCTGTCATCCCATAATTCAAAGTGGGAGCTACCATCGCGTTCAATTCAGGAGCCAGCTCCCTTGCCATAGCTTCCGGGGCCAGGTTATCAGATCCATTTGGAATCACCCCATGTGGCTCCAGGGTTCCGGTAGGCAATAACACCGTTTCAATCTTTTCGGGCACAAATTCCTCAAATTCCAGCCAGTTTATAAGGTTCATTTCTCGGGTTGTTGGTGAATCCTGTGCCTGATTATTCCCGGAAAAGATCGGAATGATCATTAACAACAATATGGCTTTTTTCATGATATACATTGTTTTTAAGAATGGGTTTTGAATTTATATAGATACGGAAATTTCAACGATTATTTCATATCCAATTCCCATCGCCGAACATTGTCTAAGATATAATCGGCAATAGATTCGTATTCTCTATAATTTCTGAACACCCTGTCATGATAATTTGATTGCCAACAAAACTCTGGGTTTATTTTTCTTGCCTGAATTGTAACTGAAGATTTATACCCCCTTATTATGGATGCCAGGTTTTTACGTTGTGGTCCAAATTGTTTTTGCGCATCATTTCTAAGATTAACCCCGGTAGAGTAGAGACGCGATGCATCGCGTCTCTACTCTACCGGGGTTCGAAGGTATTTCTGGTGTATTATATTCGTTATTACCAATAATAATGATCCCATGCATATGATCCGGCATGATCACAAATTCACCTAAGGTGATATTCATGTCCTTGCGGATCTTTGGTGTTTTCTGCCATTCGGCTCTGGCAATTGATCCCACCCCGTTCAGGATCATTCTGCCTCCTTCTATCGTCCCGAAAAAATGTTGCCTGTGTTTTGTACAAATAGTAATGAAATAGGCTCCGGGATTTTTGTAATCCTATTATTCCCACCGGTTAGACTTGAGTCTATATTTGCCCCGAAATTTTGACATTGATTACCCGATCCTCTTGTTCCGTCCCAAGATTAAAATCTCACCCTACCAATATTTCAAATCGTAATTATTGCCCTGCCCGTAGAGGCGCGGTGCATCACGTCTCTACGGGCAGGGTGTGGGTAAAATTTAAAATATTCCGTCAGGCTCTTAATCTCTGGCTGCAAACCATACGGCCACCCCGCCACCTTTGGCAAGGTCCAATTCCAGAACGGATTCTGAGGTAACCTCCCGGGTAGTTCTTTCCATCGGATAGGGATTGGTCTCCCAATCTGCCTCTTCCCCATCAGCCCAGATGTGAGCTTCATAGGTTTTACCGGGATCCAGAAATTCGAGACTCAGCTCAAACTGACGGGCTTCCTCATCGGTGATTCCACCCAGGAACCAGTCGCTGGAATTTCGGTCTTTGCGAACCACAATGGTGTGATCACCGATCTCAGCTTCAGGTACGATCGTTGTTTCCCAGTCGGTTGGAACTATTTTCACCCACTCCAAAGCGACAGGATTGGCTTCAAGATTTTCAGGAAGATCAGAAACCATTTGCAGCGGACTGTAGATCACTACGTATAAAGCCAGCTCATGCGCCAGGGTGTGGCTCACCCGATTGTTATCCGGGTTTTCCGACTTGTCAGACAGAAGCAGATCAAAGACTCCCGGAGTGTAATCAAAGGGACTTACCAGGCCGCGTGTGAACGGTACAATGGTTGTGTAATCAACCGGATTGCCGCCGTCTACAGACCAGGCATTATACTCCTGTCCGCGGGCACCTTCCCGGGTCATCATATTCGGCCAGGTTCTCCGGATGCCGGTATCCTTGATTGGCTCATGCACATTCAGCATGATCTTATGCTCTGCCGCAAGCTTCACAATATCCCGGTAATGGCGCACCATGAACTGTCCGTGATGCCATTCACCGCCTTCCACAAAATCACCGACATAACCGGTCTTTACGGCCTCCACTCCCACTTCATTGTACAGGTCAAAGGCACCCTCTACCTGCGCTTCGTAATTGGAGATCCCCGTCGAGGTCTCATGGTGACCAATGAGTTTTACACCTAAAGAATCGGCGTATCTTGTCACCTCTTGAATATCAAAATCCGGGTAGGTTTCAGTGAAACTGAAGATGTCTGAATTGGCCGCCCAGTCACCATCCCAGCCGGTATTCCATCCCTCCACCAATACCCCATAGAAACCGTGTTTGGCCGTAAAGTCCATGAGTTCTTTCGTGTATTCGGTCGTTGCACCGTGATCAGGCCCGGATCCCCATGTTTTTGTATTCAAATGCATATCCCACCAGATCCCGGTGTATTTACCGGTTTTGATCCACGAGGTATCCTTGATTTGACTCGGTTCATTTAGATTCAGCACCAGGTAGTTGGTCATTAGATCTCCGGCTGATTCGCCAAGGGCAATGGTTCTCCAGGGTGATCTGTAAGGAGCCGAACCTCGCACCTTGTCTCCATTCTTCCAGGGAACCAGGTCAGCTTCTAATGAATTGTTTCCATTATTGGCGAGGGTCATACTTGCAAAATCTGTCAGGGCGGCTTCATGGATGGAGAGATGCAGGCCATCATCCGTTTTCATGGTAAATGGGGTATGAACCGTATCGATCTCAGACACCCGGGTTTCGTTGAATAAATGCTCATAGCGGTTCAGCTGATAGGCACCGATCCACCACCCGGTATGATCGCCGGCCAGATTAAATTCCGTTACTTCATCTGTGATCACAAAATCCTGCAGTCCCTCCTGTTCCGGCCATTCGTAGCGGAAACCCAAACCGTCATCAAACAAACGAAACGTGAGGTTCATCTTTTCACCGCTTCCCTTTTTAGTGAAAAACAGGTTTACCTCCCGATGATGATCCCGTATCTCCTTTTGCTCGCCCCAGGGTTGGGTCCATGTCTCATCCTGATCTGAGGTGTCGTAGGCATCCAGCGTCAAACCTTCTGACATATCAACCTGACTGAATACTACCCCCAGTTCCGATGGTGTAAGGATCTCAGTTCCATTATATGACATAGAGTAGCCTGGAATTCCGGAATCCATCGAGAAGGTCAGGGTCAGAGATTCTCCCGGGGATTGAAAAGTTTGCTCGAAATCCATGCTTCCAACCTCTTGTTTTGATGAGTTTGAGCAGGAGAGCATGAATGCAGTGAGAATTATGAGCGTGAATGCGTGGAATTTCATGAGTTATACAGTGATTTAAAGTATCCTTGGAATTAGTATGCTATCTTAAGCTTACAGAAACGAAAGTAAAGGGATTTTTTGTTGAAATACAGGCAAGATCACAACGTTATGTCACTCACTTGCGGAACACAGTCTTAGTTATCATGAATAAAATATTATTAATCACAGGACTTTTAATTAGTCTCAGTACAAACCTTTTATTTGCCCAAACCATGGATAAAAAATTAGAGAAAGCCACCTTTGGCGCCGGATGTTTCTGGTGCGTTGAAGCTATTTACGAAATTGTTGAAGGCGTTGAACACGTGGAAGCCGGTTACTCGGGCGGACATGTAGAAAATCCAAGTTACCGGGAAGTAACCACAGGCCGAACGGGGCATGCGGAAGTCGCCCGTATTCACTTCGACCCGGAAGTCATCTCCTATGAAGAACTGCTTGAAGTGCTCTGGCATACCCACAATCCTACCACTCTGAACCGTCAGGGTAACGATATGGGACCTCAGTATCGCTCCGTGATCTTTTACCACAATGAAGAGCAGAAAGAGATCGCTGAGAGATCACTCAAGAAAACCGACGAGTCAGACCTTTGGGAAGACCCCATCGTAACCGAGATCCAACCGCTGGAAAATTATTTCGTAGCGGAAAACTATCACCAGAATTATTTTGAGAATAACCCCAATGCCGGTTACTGCTCTATAGTGATCGCCCCGAAAGTGGCCAAGTTTAAGAAGGAGTTTGATTATCTGTTGAAGGAGAATCCAAAGTTTTAACTAAACTTGTATTAGTTACTTACTGCTAAATTTATTTATTACAGAGACCCTATCTTAATAGAAATATAGGGTATTAGGGGAAGTTGGTTTATCCCTTTTTGATTGAACACATCATAATAGAACAGGTTATTGCGGTTGTATATATTTATCGCACCACCCTGAATTCTTAATTGGATAGTAGATAACTCAATTAGTCTTTCAACAGAGATATCAAATCGATGAACATCAGGCATCCGGCCTTCAAATGGTTTGTCTAACAAAACTCTTGGCTGTCCATACTCATTTGTAACGTCAGGTACTGTATTGAGAAAACTAAAATAGCTATCAAATCCTATTGGACGAGTAAATGGAAATCCTGACCCATACATCCAGGCTACATTTACATCAAAGCTATACATTTTGAAACCGATCTGTGCATTGACCTGATGGCGACGATCATGAGGAGGATTATAGGTTTGAGTTGGCTTTCCAAACCAAACTTCAAAATTATCTTGAGTTGTTTCATATTCTGTAACGGTGTAACCGTATCCAACTCCTACATGCAAGTTTTTGTGTTCGATATTTAATTTTGTGTCAAACCCATTCACTGTTCCATCTGCAAACGATAAATCAGTGCTGCTTTGTGCCATTGTACTCCATGTTGGAATTGGAGTATCATGTATTTGTTTATTGTAGCCTTCTATTGAAAAATCGATGTATGAATTTATTGGTTGATGCCAACCTACTAAAATGTGTCGATTCTCCATCCTGCGGTTTCCATCCGGGGTCGGTAACCATGCAGTGAATGCGGTTCCCGCATCACGATAATCCGTAACACCAAGTATTGGCTGTCTGTAAATTCCATATGCTAACTGTAAATTTTGAGCCTCATTACTGCCCGGTTGCCATGAAATTTGAACTCTTGGTTCGAGGGTTGCTTTAAATTTCCCAAGAAAAGTGGTGAAGGATATTCCGGCATCCACAAAGATCTTATTCCAAATTGGGATCGATGAATTTATAAATCCACCTGTACTCATAAATGTAGTTTCCCCTTTCTGAATAGACGAAAATAGATTTGAAACATCATGATTAACCGTATTATAATTTCCAAAAAGCCCATATTCTATCAGGGCAGAACTCAAGCTATGTGATGCCGTGAAGTCAATATTTGATTTAAATATTGATGAATATCTACCGGTAGTACCAGCATTTCCAGCTTCATTATTAAAATGAGAAAGCCCAAAATTGAACTCCAAAAATGAAACAGAAGATTCTTCTGATACGCCAGCACAACGACTTCCGAGTACCGTATTATTCCATTTAAAATAATTCTGCCCCGTAAAATCAAGCTTTCCTCTATCATAGGTTCTGATAAAATGAGCTGAACAATTCAACCCACCGTCATCAAAAGCAGTAAGTTTAATAAGCTGACTATTAAATTGAAGTGGCTGTTCTTCTAAATAAATTTGACTGGATTCTTCTATCATAGATCTTCGAAGTGACACCATAATTGAACTTTTACCTTCTTTGATGGGGCGTTCGTAAAAGAAATCTGAGATAAAAGGACTAACTGATGCAGACCAATTTTGTTCGTAAAGATTTCCGTTTTTCAATCTAACATCCAATACTGCAGAAGTTCTGCTACTATATTCAGCACCAAATCCTCCAGCATAAAAATCAGCGTTTGAAACAACATCTTCAGGAAAGACAGAGAAAAAACCAACTATATGAAAGGGTTGATAAATTTGAGTACCATCTACCAAAACAAGGTTTTCAGAAGGAGTGCCACCTCTAACAAATAATTGTCCCCCTCTATCACCAGTAGCTACTACACCCGGTTGAGTTTGAATATAGCTCGTTAAATCGGCACTACCAGCTGGGGTTGGAGCGATCTTTAAATCCTCAGGTCTAATAATGGTTTGACCGGGTTCTAAATCAACAACTTTGGAATCCATTACTGTTAAGTCATCGATTTTTTCACTCTTAAGAACCAACCTTACATGTTTCACAATGTTTTGATCAGAATCAATTACCTCCAATGTGTCCGCTGACGTTTGGTAACCAAGATATCGGACTTTAAAAATATATTTTCCGGTATCAATACCATTGAGTTGATAAAACCCATTTCCATCTGAAGTAGTCCCTTTAACTATTTCGTTTGATATATTTTTAAGTATTATACTTGCCGCCTCCAATGGCTCCCCTGTTTGATAATCACTTACCACCCCTCTAATTGCAATATTTTGAGCATTTAAAACCGGGTTAAAAATAAATAAACAACATCCGATTGTGATAATGATATTTTTTAGCATAATGATTCGAGATTCATCGAATAATTTCAAACTCCTACAAATAAAACATGGATTGTATAGTCATACTTAATTTTCGCAGGGTGGTTGTGGCGGCGTTAATTTGATTTCCCTCTTTGCTATACCACCTACAAATCCAGTTCCATTTTCTACATTGGATATTACATCTGGATATGTAGCTTCTGTCTCACTAATATTTGTATAATTTGGCCAGGTTTCTCCTGCAGATATTATTACAAGTTTTCTCTGGTTTACAATAAAACTAAACGGACCGACCCCCAGCTCCATAGCTATTGCTTCTCTATTTGTTGAATTAAAACTATAGGTTCCGTCGGGATACATTCTAAGATCTTCAAGGTGTGAAAATCGAATTTCTCTTTCAGGACCACAACCTACTGCCACGAGTGGCTGAACATGATATATGGTTTCCAACAGTACTAAAGAATCCTCTGTCGTTCCTGAAACCGATATTGTTTCAAAGTCTTGAGAGTACTCAAAGTCAGGTAAAGGAAGGGCAGACGGTGTATTTACTGTAACAGAACTCTGTTTCCCATCAGTATCTATTGCATTAATTCTATACTCTTCGTTTGCAAGAATAGTGTCCGGTGACCAATAATTCCAAACATAGGCATCATTGAATTGGTAAAGTGAATCATTCAGTAATGATCTTTGCCCAGAGTTTACATGCAGAATACTTACTTCTGTACCGGTAGGATTTTGATTGCTTGGTATAATCGATTCACCAATTGGCATTACCCGAATCCACTGAGAATCAGCATGTACATCAAGAGTGCCATTTATAGAGAAAACATATCTATTATTCTCCTCAAGGGATTTAAATCCATTCTCACAACCCAAAAAAAAGGAAAGAATGGCAATAAAACATAATTGAGTTATTTTTATCATTCTAATCTTTTGGCACCCTTAAAATTGAACCTTTTTTATAAAATTGCTTTAGAAGATGTAGTATATAAAATACTATCTAAACTATATATTGCAATTTTAATAAGCATTTATCAGTTGCTTATTTTAGAAATTATTTAGTAGCCACGACAATTCGAGACTTCAATCTGAGAGCAATTGCTCTCAGAACATATCTCACAGAGCTTTTTTTAATTTCAGCTGTCCTGTGTACATTTGCACAAACTATTATACTATTTCATTGTACATAACACCCTATGAAGAAACTATTTACTAATCTTGTATTTGTACTCATACTAACGGTTTCTGTGGCTTGTGCTCAGGAAGCCGACACAACCATGACCTTCGAGGAATATCAGCCTGAATCCACGTTGGTTGTTCCCGGTGAAGAAGTTACCTCAGCTATGTATCCCTTCATCGATGTTCACAGTCACCTTTGGAGAATGGGGTCCATGGATCTTAAACAGACCGCACGAGAAATGGACAGCTTGAACATGAAGGTATTGGTGAACCTGAGTGGCCGGTCCGGAGAAACACTCAAAGAGATGGTGGATGCAGCCAGAAAGCAGGCTCCCGGTCGTTTTGTGGTCTTTGCCAATATTGATTTCGACGGGATAGATGAACCCGGCTGGACCGAGCGAGCCGTGGCACAACTTCAGGAAGATTATGACAATGGAGCCCGTGGAGTTAAGATCTTCAAGAATCTTGGATTGACCGTTTTAGACTCACAGGGTAACCGTGTGCATACTGACGACCCACGCATTGACCCTATCTGGGCCAAAGCCGGAGAACTGGGCATTCCGGTTCTCATTCACACCGGGGAACCCGCTGTTTTCTGGGCCCCCATCGATCACAAGAACGAACGCTGGCTGGAAATGAAGAACTTCCCTGATCGCCATCGCGGAGATTCTACCCGGTATCCCAGTTGGGAAGTGGTGATGCAGGAGCAGTGGAACGTATTCCGCAAACATCCTGAAACCACCTTCATCAACGCACATTTTGGATGGATGGCAAATGACCTGGCCCGACTCGGTGAACACCTGGATGAATTTCCCAATGTGTACACTGAAACGGCTGCCATTATTGCTGAGCTTGGTCGCCAGCCCCGTTTTGCCAAAGAATTCTTTATAAAATATCAGGATCGCCTGCTGTTCGGTAAAGACACCTATCGCCCCCATGAATACCACACCTATTTCAGGGTCCTCGAAAGTGATGATGAGTACTTCGATTACTTTCGCCGACGACACGCTTTCTGGCAAATGTATGGATTGGATCTGCCCGATGAAGTGTTACAAAAATTGTATTACAAAAATGCCCTGAAAATAATACCGGGCATCGATGAATCACTATTCAACACAACCAACTAATAACCTATTAAAACTCGGTACAATGAAAAACATGATAAAACTATCCATCATCCCTGTACTGGCACTTTTGCTAATGACCGGCACTTCTTTTGCTCAGGAAAGAGGAAATAATGAAGACAGAGTAAGCCCCAATGCCACCGTTAGTCAGACTATTGGTACTACAGTCATAACTGTTACCTACGGCCGGCCGGGAATAAAAAACCGAACCTACTTTGCTGAAGGTTCCACACTTGCTCCTGTCGGAGAGGTTTGGAGAACCGGAGCCAATGAGTCAACAACCATCACCTTTTCTGATGATGTAAATTTTGGCGGTGAAGAAGTAGAGGCCGGTACCTACACTCTGTTTACCATCCCAAATGGGGATGAGTGGACCGTGATCCTGAATAGTAATTTGAAGCGTGAGGATGGAACACCGGCCTGGGGAGCTTATGGGTATGATGAAGCCAACGATGTCGTTCGGGTTCCCGCAGACATAGTAAACAATGAAGCCCCTATGATGGAGTATTTTATGATCTATTTTGATGCCCTTTCAAAAGATAATTCTGGGTATAACCCACGAAACCTCGTTCACCTGAATCTTCACTGGGGAACGACCAACGTTGCGGTTGCAATTTCAGAGCCTGAAGATTAGAAGATCAGGATTCAATATTTAACTTAAAAGCCCTGCGGTTACTCCCGGAGGGCTTTTTTAATGGAGAAAAGTCTGGAAAATAAAAATGGGCAAGCGACCTATATCACGCCGCTACGACCTAATTACCGCTGCTGCATTCCTGCCCTGACGGAGTTCAAAGGGAGCTGGCTGTATAGGACTTGCCCAAGACTTTAAAGATAAGGGTTATTACCCTCCACTATCAAGAATTATTTACTGCTTTTCAGCAATCTATTCATACATTCACCAACCGGTAAATTGGCCTGTATTTAATTTCGAATCCTGTACTCTTCAGGTTAAATTCTCCTTATCATTGAGCTCCAAATAATTTATGATCATGCCTGAGTTCTCTACGGTTTTACTTCCTGTCATCATATTTCTTTCACGCATTGCTGATGTCTCCCTTGGTACGTTAAGGATCACCATGGTATCCCGCGGCTATAAATGGCAGTCTGCGCTTCTTGGATTTTTTGAAGTGTTGATCTGGGTGATCATTGTAGCTCAGATACTGACTAATCTGGATAACTGGATCAATTATGTGGCTTATGCGGCCGGATTTTCTGCCGGAACGTTTATCGGGTTATATATCGAAGACAAAATGAAAGTAGGAACCGTCATGATTCGTATCATCACCCTCCATAAATCTGAGGAATTGATCGAGGCCTTGAAGGAAGCCGGTGTAGCACTTACCAGTATTGATGGAAAAGGCGGTTTTAATGATGTAAAAGTTATCTTTAGTGTCATCAAACGAAAGAAAATGAATAAGGTCTATAACATCGTTAATGAGATCGATCCGGAGGCTTTCTTTTCTTCAGAGGATGTGAAGTATGCAAACAAGCATCATGATCATGAATTACCTACGGATAATCGTGGACCTATCGATCGTCTGCTTCGAATCAGAAAAGGTATATGATCCTAAATTTCTTTATTCACCTTGAATAGTGATAATCAGTTTTCTGCTACCACCGCAGTTTCTGTGTTCACATAGGTAAATCCCCTGCCAGGTTCCCATGTTGAGTCGCCCCGCGGTTATCGGTACGGTAACGGAAGAGCCCAATAATGAACTTTTTATATGGGAGGTCATATCATCGGTTCCCTCCAGGGTATGTTCGTACAAGGAAGTGTCTTCAGGAACGGCCCTATTGAAATGAGATTCGAAGTCACGACGCACTGAAGGATCCGCTTTTTCATTGATGGTAAGTGCCGCACTGGTGTGCTTGATAAACATATGAGCCAGACCGGTCTGAATATTATTGATCTCAGGCATTTCCCTTAAAATCTCTTCGGTTATTATGTGATAACCTCTTGATTTGGGTGCAAGCTGAATTTCTTTCTGGATCCACATTTTCAACTAATATTTGGTATTCATTGATTCACAGTCCTTTAAAAACATATAAACCTGTATTCGATCAAATAGACATTTATGGTACGCCTGAGGGTTACTTCGCGGCGTATGCCCGAATACTGGAATGTTTTCATGTTTATACTGTATAGTTTTGGCAACCATTAGATTCCCGTTTTCACGGGAATGACCAAAATATTTATTGATGGCTAAATTAACATTTAGTTTTTTACCTAAACTCAGGTTATAACTCAAAACTGCTTTACGAAAGAACTACTCTACCGTTGACATTTTATCTTCGAATGGTGCCATAACCTGATCTATATCTTTGATATCCTCAAAGTATTCCAGGATCTGAAGTAGAATTTCATCCACTAAGATATCGGGACAGGAAGCTCCGGAAGTCAATGCAATTTTTA
>JAASTO010000258.1 GCA_021767245.1 Balneolaceae bacterium | reverse complement strand
TCTTCCGGAGTGCAACTCGTTATGACCGATTCCAACGAGGTGTTAGAATTGAATGAAAATGGAATTGAAGAGACTGAAGAGGAGGAACAATCATGAAAAAAGCATTAAAAATAACCGGTACCATATTACTCATTATCTGTACGACCACAGCGATCTTTGCTCAATCGTCTGATTATGAGATCACCAAGGAATTTGAAACTTCATACGGTGAATTAAAAGCTTCCATTGACAACGCAACATCTGTGGAAGAAGCAGACAGCCTTAATAATCAGGTCATTAAACTCAGAGAATCATTTGCTGAGCATAAGTCACTGCTTGATCATGCACTGTATCCTAATACGTTTGATGATTCAATGCAAGATTTGCTTGCTGAAGCCAATGAAACTGAGGAGATCCTGATGATCATTGATAATCAGGGTGACATGCTGACCTCATTAAACAAACAATTAGAGGCCTATCAAAAGGAAATATCTCTTCTGAATAATGAGACCGATTCACTTAAAACGCTCATTGCCAAATCAGAGGAAAGTGAACAGAATTTATCACGTCTGGTTCAGCAATACAGGCAGCGTGTTGAAGAAAGGGATGAATTCGTACTTAATATGATGGATTCCCTATTCGTAGCGTACCGTGAACTTAAACTGGATGCCGGCACGAGCAAAGAGATCCCATCAAGTGCCATTGCTATACAACAGGGTGATAATCCTCTTGAATTCATTGAGGCAACCATTGAAGAGAATATTCAGGTACTGAAAGCAGGATCATCTGAACTAAGTACGGAAGATCTTTTGAAAATGCATACCATCCAAAAGCGTTTTTCTGAAACCTGGGATAGAGTAGGAAGTGATCTGAGTCAGGTTTACGGTGGTAATGAAGCCAATCAATGGAAAAATAAAATTGATGATCAGCTTAAGGACTGGAAAGCCAGTACTTCCAAGAATACCTGGGATTCCATCAATCAAACCTTGGCGCAAAACAACGTAGACCTTGGTGCTTTTGATAATAATCAGAGTTTTTATTCGGCTATTGAGAACTTCATCAATAACTCCATTGAGAACAGTGAAGACAAGATCATAGCTGAAGCAGACAGAGAAGAATTTAATTCATTCTATGAGTTCTGGAACTCGAAAGTTAAGGAGGAATGGGGTAATTATGTTCAGGAAGGTGAGATCCTGACTATGAGTCAGATCTCCACAATAGATGCCGAACTCATCAACTGGAGGGATGAAACTGAATCGGTGTCGTTGGTGATTCCAATTCTGCTTGGGTTAAGTTTTATCACAATTGTAGGGTTGATCATTGTACTCGCCAGAAAGGATTAAGTACTTATCCCCATGATACCCCCGAAGCCTGACAGTTAATGTTCGGCTTTTTTTATGTTTAAGATTTGTGCAGAGATTGAATGATCGTCGTTCTTCGTATTGAGTTCCGTTACCCAAATTTTATATGTGCCTATCATAAATTTTCATATACTTAGCTTCAATTAAAAGCGATAAGACATTCCGGTATGAATATCCTTGCAGTTGAACCATTTTACAGCGGTTCGCATAAAGCATTTCTGAAAGGCCTCGAAAAACATTCAAGCCATAACATCATTCCCATAAAGCTGAACTATAAAGGCTGGAAATGGAAAATGCATGGGGATTCTGTCACACTTACGGAAATGACCAATCAGGTTGAAGATGAGATCGACCTGTTACTCACCAGTAGTATGACCAACCTGCCGGCATTTATGGCACTTACGAATCCCCGGTTTTCACACACGCCGGTGATCATGTATATGCATGAGAATCAGTTTACCAGACCTATACCGGAAGGAGAAAAACGTGATCTAACATACTGTTATATCAATTATTTAAGTATGCTGGTGGCCGATAAACTTGTATTCTCATCACAGTTTCACCTTGATGACCTGTTAGGAGCATTACCGGCTTTCCTCGATAATTTTCCTGACGGGAAACAGTACAATACCATTGATAAGATCCGAGAGAAGAGCGTGGTTATGTATCCGGGCCTTGATCTTAAAAGTTTTGATTCACAGCCGGATACCCGATCCGAAAATGAGAATCCTGTGATCGTCTGGAATCAACGCTGGCAGTTCGATCGAAATCCAGCCATGTTTTTCAGAGTTTTGAACCGATTGAATGATATTGATCTTAAATTCGACCTGATATTGGCCGGGGATACAAAACATGAAAAACCGGAGGAGTTTGAAAAAGCCTGGCAGAGATACGGTCAACAGATCACTCATTTTGGATATGTGGATGACAAGGAAAATTACAGCAAACTGTTGCATTCAGGGGATATTGTCGTTTCAACAGCCAGTTATGAATTTTTTTGTGTAGCTATTATGGAGGCCATTTATTGCGGTTGCCATCCATTGGTGCCAAATACCCTGCATTATCCTGAGCTCATTCCTAAAAGCCTACATAACCCTTTACTGCATGCACCCGTACTCTATAATGATGAGGATGAGTTGTTTCATCACCTAAAGGATCTGCTTATCGGGAAAACCAAGCCCTTACCGAAATCCTCTCTCCAAAACATCAATAAGCATTTGGAATGGTCTAAGCGCATAAAACACTTTGATAAACTCTTTGAGGAAATGTCAAACAGCTGATTTGATGAGTCATGCATGTGCTTTAAAAAGGAGCATCCTCATCCGGAGCCGGATTGTGCGGTGCAGGAGGAGGGCCTCCGCTGCCATTACTCAGTTCAGGTCCTGAACTGCCATTATTGCCACCGGCACCCAAAGCATTGTTATTGGCAGAAGTAAGGTTTTCGAACCGGGCATATTCTTTAACGAACAGATGCGTCTTGGTACCTACCGGTCCATTTCTCTGCTTTCCAATGATAACTTCTGCAAGTCCGGCCGTAGATTGACCCTCCTCAGTGGTAGTGATACCATAGTATTCAGCCCGGTACAGAAACATCACAATATCGGCATCCTGCTCGATCGATCCGGATTCACGTAAGTCACTTAATTGTGGACGTTTATCTCCACCACGTTGCTCTACTGCACGTGATAGCTGAGCCAGGGCAATAACCGGCACATCCAATTCTTTGGCGAGTCCTTTCAGTCCACGTGATATGGTAGCAATTTCCTGTTCACGATTTCCAATATCCTTTGAGTTGGCCTGCATAAGCTGCAGGTAATCAACGATGATCAAACCGATATCCTTTTCACTTTTTAGACGGCGGCATTTTGTACGTAGTTCCATGAGACTGATTCCGGGGGTGTCATCAATGTATATTTCCGCACTGAATAGGCGACTTGCCGCATCAATCAGACGCCTGAAATCTTCGTCCTTTAGCGTTCCCTTTCGTGCTTCATCCGCACG
>JAASTO010000257.1 GCA_021767245.1 Balneolaceae bacterium | reverse complement strand
GATCTTACGAATTTGATCAAAAAGCACGGTTTTTAAGCTGTGCTTTTTTAATAGGACCACTTTATCCTAAAGTAAATGCCGTTCGGGGTATCGGTCAGATCAGTAAAAACGGCCCCCTTTAGAAGCTGAGCCAGGATCAACAAATCAATGTTCTCAGAAAGGGAACGGGTAAACTGCGGGATCAGGATGATCATCATGCTATCAAAGCTTCCCATAACACCACTTGAAATACTTGTTAATGGATTCAACTGATAGGATCCATTCAGGAAGTACCCTGTTTCTGCAATAAAAAGATCGGATGCACTGGGCGGCCTGGTTAACTGTGCCACCGGATTCAGGGATCGGCTCCATCCCCCGTTATACAACACCTCGGCAGAGCCATATACTCCATTCTGAAACATATAATCTGCTCCTACCGTGGAGGTGATATGTCCGGTTTCATCAAAGAAATTATCCCTCGGGTGAAAATATGTGAACTCACCCCTGAATCCTGCATTCTTAAGATATCCGCTCCATCCGGCTCCTACGGCCAGTTCTTCAAAATAATTTCCCACAATGAATTGCAGGTCATACTCACCGGCATTTCCGCGGACCATTCCGGCAATAACCGACTCATCGATGCCATTCCCCAAACGGTAACCGGCCTCCACACTGGATGCATAACTCCACGAATAGGATGCATAAAAAGCATCCGTACCGGGACGCTCTTCATAATCAAAATCGAGATAGGCGTAGGCGTTGAACAGGTCGTTGGGATTCCACACCATGGTCTTACCCCAGTTGATCCGCTGGCGACCTGCATGCACTTCCCACGGTCCGTTGATATAAGATACGTGCAGGCGGTCAATGGCGGTATTTAACACGGTGTTGTCCGTATCGATCCAGGTGTGACTCAGATCGAAGTATCCGCGATCGTTAGATAGAAAGTCACCATAACCCGGTGAGTTATTGACCGTCCAGCCGTTAAAGAGGCGTGTTCTGGCATCTGCCCTGATCTCAAATTTTTTCCCCAGATCAAAACGGCTTTCAATGCGATGATGCAGAATGTTATCGTACCTAAGTGTTCCAAGATCATTGCTCAGGCTAAAAACACCGAGCTCTTTCACGTATCCTCTGAGATCTGCCTCAATATTTTGGGACTGAATGGCTGTTGGAACCAGCAAAATTAGAATCAGAATAACTAAGCCAAATCCAAAACGGCTCGACGTTACTTTATGATCTCCCACTTCATATTTAAAAATATGTTGGTTCATAATTCCATATTCAAACTATACACTGATCAATGCTTACTGTCCACTGTTCTCTCTTCATCCGAATCAATTTTTCCATCCACAAGTGTAATGACCCGCCTCGCCCTATCGATCACCCTTTGGTCATGAGTCGAAAATATGAACGTCATATCCTCCACCTCATTCAATTCCGCCATCATATCCAGTAATTCGGCCGTGGAAACAGAATCAAGGTTGGCCGTCGGTTCATCAGCCAGAACAAAATCGGGTTTGGAAGCCAAAGCCCTGGCCACAGCCACTCTCTGCTGCTGCCCTCCTGATAATTCTGAGGGACGCTTATTGATCTTATCTTTGAGCCCAACTTCTTCTAAAAGCTCTATACTTTTTTCACGGCATTCTTTTGCCGGCCTTCCCTGCATCTGCATGATGAACGACACATTCTCGAGGGCTGTAAGAACCGGGATCAAATTAAAGGATTGAAATACAAATCCGATATGATTGAGCCTGAAGTTGATCAACTCACGGTCAGAAAGGGTGCTAATGTCGGTCCCTCTGATAAAAGCTTTTCCCCCGGTCGGTTCATCCAGCCCACCAATGATATTCAATAGGGTGGTTTTACCTGAACCGGATGGGCCGACAATGGCAGTGAATTCACCTTTTTCAATGATAAGGTCCACACCGTTCAGGGCATGAACCGGAACCTGATCCGGATTATATACTTTGGTCAACCCTTCTGTTCGTATTACAGACATGTTATTTCCGTTCTGTGTTGGCATTAAATTTCACTATAAACATCCGTTTAACCATCTCTAACCATTAGTTAAATTTTCTTATTGCTTCAACGGGTCTCAATTGAAGTGCCCGCCAGGCCGGATACAGTGCCGAGATCAGGGCTGCTACAGCCACAAAAAGCACGATATTCAAGTAGTATTTCAATGCCAGTGATGGATAGATCATGGTTGTAAAACCCCATCCTTCCAATCCCTCCGAAAAGGCACTGAGGTCGATCCCGCTATTCCCAAAATATGTGATTGTTAACCACCCGAGAAGCAATCCTATCGGTGATCCAACCAGGGTCAGGAACACCGTTTCAAGCATGACCATACTAAAGGTTCGGCTTTTATTCATACCAATAGCACGCAACATTCCAAGTTCGCGGGTTCGCTCCATCACAGCCATCAGCATGGTATTGATGATGCTGAAGATCAGCCCAATGATGATAATGATCATCACCATATAGAGGGACAGATCCTGCATGTCAAAAACATAGCGCAGGTCCGGAGCTATCTCCCTCCAGCTTTTCACTTCGAGGTCCGGATATGAGTTCTGAAGTTGCTCAGCAAGAACTCCTGCTGTCATCAGATCGTCTGTATCAATACGGATGTTATGGGTTAAGTTTTCCCCTCCTAAAATACGGTTCAGATCGGCTTTATTGACCACCACGAAGTTCTCATCAAACCGGCTATCAAAACTGTCAAAAATGCCGGCCACCCGGAACGCACCGGCCGTAAGGTCTCCGCTAATATCCTGAAAACTTAACACCATTCTGGAACGCAGCTCCAGGCCAAGCCTTTCGGCCAGATCGTCCCCAATCAGGATTTGATTTCGATTTTCAGCTTCCGGAAAGTCTCCATCTTTCAGATACCCCTTGATAGAATGCACCGATGCAGACGTGTCATTCTCAATATCCATACCCCATATCGTGACCCCAAAACTGTTCCTCGCGCTTTGTGCCAGTCCGGTCGCCACACTCTTGCCCGATACCTCATCCACACGCGGGTTTTCCTGCAGTGTTTCAATAAGATTCTCTGCATTAGGGATGACATAATTCGGATTGTACAGATCTTCAAACTCCGGGTGCATGATCTGTATATGGCCCACCGTCAAATTTATCTGCCCCTTGATGTAATCATCCAGCATTCCATTAAAGAATCCTGCTGCAAAGATACCGGCCCACGTTCCAAGCAGCACCGTTATAATGACCACTCCGCTACGTGTGGGATTTCTCCAGACATTCTTCCATCCAAGTTTCAGGATATATTTCAGCATATCAGGACCTCATCGCTTTAACAGGATTCAACCGACTGGCTTTAAGGATCGGAATGAGGCAAAAGATCAGGGTGATC
>JAASTO010000256.1 GCA_021767245.1 Balneolaceae bacterium | reverse complement strand
TATCCGACTCAAAAATTTGATACCATTCTCTGCCAGTACGTGCTGAATGTGTTGTTGCCGGAAGAACAGGCGGAGGTGTTGATGTCGGTCAGTGAGTTGCTGAAACCAACCGGGAAAGCCTATTTCACTGTCCGCCGGGATTTGAAAAGGTTTGGTTATAGAACGCACTATGTCCACAAGGTACCGACCTACCAATGCAATGTGAAATTGCCCTACAAAATCTTCTTCAAAAACGATTTTTGCGAGATCTACGAATACCGGCATTTTACCCAGGCGGATAACGGTAAGGAAGGCATCTTTGAAAATCCGTCTCCCGATGCCGAACTTATCTCTGAACTGGCTACCGTGTACAGCATCTACGACAAATACCCGGTGAGCAAAGGCCACGCGCTGGTGATTCCCAAGCGGAAATCGCGCAACTATTTTGAAATGACCGACAAGGAAAAGACCGCCTGCCAAATTATGGTGGACCGAGTGAAAACGATTGTAGAAAAGAAATACCAACCCGACGGATTCAACATCGGCTTCAACATGAACGAGGCCGCCGGACAAACAGTCTTTCATACACACATCCACATTATTCCCCGATATAAAGGAGATGTGGAAAATCCCCGCGGCGGGATAAGGAATGTGATTCCGGGGATGGGGGATTATTAATTACCAAGAAAAAACTGAATGCTAAACTACTTTTACAAAGACTCAATTCAAGCATTTCTTCAAAAAGAATCCTCCCAAATAATTGGAGAGATATCTATAGCTGATAATTTCGATACTCGGAATACTCAAAGTAAAGCTTGGGAAATTCAAATATCAGTTCTCAAAGAAGTTCTTAAGGGATTTGAAGGAGAATTGTTTTTTGAATTTTCAATTCCAAGGATGGGAAGACGCGTTGATGTGCTACTTATCATTAAGGATGTCATTTTCATAGTTGAATTTAAAGTTGGTGAAAGTAAATATTTGAGTTACGATATAGATCAAGTTTGGGATTATGCTCTTGACTTGAAAAACTTTCATGAGCCAAGTCACGAAGCTGTTTTAGTTCCAATTTTAATTGCAACTGAGGCAAATAACTCTTTTCTCGAAATATCTACTACTTCTCATGATGATAATCTGATTAACCCAATCAAAGCTAATAAATCAGATTTAAGAAAAGCGATTGAACTTACCCTCGAGTTTTTAAGCGAGAACAAATTCATTGATGGGGAAAAGTATTCAACAGGTAGATATGCACCAACTCCGACGATTGTTGAGGCTGCTCTTTCATTATATAATACACATTCAGTTGATGAAATAACCAGAAGTGATGCAGGTGCTAAAAATCTAACGGATACAACAGATGTTATATCAAAGCTCATTAGAGTTGCTCGCAAAGAACAGAAAAAGAAAATCTGTTTTGTTACTGGTGTTCCTGGTGCCGGCAAAACTTTAGTTGGCTTAAATATAGCTACGGAACACCTTGACCATAAAAATGATGATGCGAGTGTATATTTATCTGGCAATGGACCTTTAGTTCAAATTTTACAAGAAGCGCTGGCTCGTGACAGGGTAAAATCAGAAAAAGAGAAGGGGAATAAGCTTACTAAAAAAAGAGCAAGATCAAGTGTCAAAACCTTCATTCAAAATATTCATCATTATAGAGATGAGTATTTAAGAGATCCTAATCCACCAGTAGATCATGTTGCCATTTTTGATGAAGCTCAACGTGCATGGACAAAAGATCAAACCGTTAGTTTCATGAAAAGAAGAAAAGGAATTGATGATTTTGACGCATCAGAACCTGAGTTCTTAATCTCATGTTTAGATCGACATGATGATTGGGCAGTCATAATCTGTTTGGTTGGTGGCGGACAAGAGATTAATACAGGTGAAGCTGGAATTTCAGAATGGTTAAGAGCAATTAAAAATCGGTTCAATGATTGGGAGGTCTACATTTCCCCAAATTTAACGGAATCTGAATATGATGCTGTTGAATCTATTCAAGAATTAGAAGGAATTACTAAAGTTCATCTTAATGAGGATCTTCATTTATCTGTATCAATGCGTTCGTATCGTGCAGAGAATCTTTCAGAATTTGTGAAGCATATTTTGGATCAAAACGTTGATAAGGCAAGAAAAATCTTAAGAAATATTCCTGAAGACTATCCTATTGTCCTAACTCGTGATTTAAAGAAAGCTAAAAAATGGCTGAAAGAAAAAGCTCGAGGGAGTGAGCGGTATGGGTTAGTAGTTTCTTCTCAAGCAGAAAGACTAAAGCCATATGCTGTAGATGTGAAGTCACCTATGAATCCAATTCACTGGTTCTTGAACGGCAAGGATGATGTACGATCTTCCTATTATTTAGAACAAGTAGCTACAGAATTTCATATTCAAGGGTTAGAATTGGATTGGACGTGTGTAATTTGGGACGGTGACTTACGCTATTCTGAAAATGGGTGGCAAACTCATTCCTTTAGAGGAAAAAAGTGGATAAATATCCGCAAGAAAGAACGTCAAGATTATTTAGTTAACGCTTACCGAGTCTTACTAACCCGAGCACGACAAGGAATGGTCATAGTTGTCCCTGAAGGTGATGAAGAAGATCATACCAGGAAGTCAAGTTATTACGATCCAACATATAAGTATCTTAAAGATTTGGGGATATCATTACTATAAACTTAGATATTTATTTCGATTACATGTAACCGAGACTGGGGGTTAAAAAGTACGTCAAGTCTAAGATGGATGGCGCCTAAACCCTAACAAAAACGGAGGAGAGATGTCTATCAAGTATCACATCATTTCCCGGAGTAGAGGGAGGAGGCGAGAAGAAGTTTTACGCGTCTAATAAAGTAACCGGTCAGGCCGGTATCGACGAACTGACTGAACGCATCGAAAAGATCCCTACCGTAAGCGGATCCGATATACGCGCGGTGCTCTACGGACTGACGGGGGCAATCTTCCCGGATTACCTGGAAATTTGTTTTAATGAAGTTGTCATCCCGTACTGAGTAGCAAAGGGGGTGTTAATATAACACGAGCCTGCCTGCCGGAGAGGCAGGGGATCTCAAAGTCTGCTCTGGCAGCTAGATCTGTATTTGAGATCCTTCGCGTTATGCTTTCCAGATCTACATAAAGCCCCACTTCGCTCAGGATGACAACCTCCTTTAGAAAGTGTAGTCTGATCAATCTTTCCTGAAAATCGGCCTTAGAAAAATGAGCGAAAAGAGGATGACGGAATGCAGCGTTAAGAAAGAAATTATACCGCATGGTATCAGACTTGCGGGCAAGCCTATGAATGGAGCATTGATTTCTTTTAGCGGAATGGAGTCAGACTAAGCTCATTTTTCGCAGCCGGGAGCTTTTGTTTCTGGAGCCTGTGCTGATGCAGATCAGTATCGGTACAAAAG
>JAASTO010000059.1 GCA_021767245.1 Balneolaceae bacterium | reverse complement strand
GGTTCATTAAAGGCACGGATACTGGAGTTCGGTAAACCTTCGGGGTAATTATCCTTCACCATTTGCAGGGCATCGATCACCATCTTGAGGTGCATCTCTTTGGAGTTCTGGTAGAAGGATTGGGCGGCTCCGGATAACTTGGGTTTGCCGTGCAGGGGTTTGTCACTCACACAAAGCAACGTGGCATGTGGTATTCTATATCGAAACCCGTTAGTGGCTACCGTAGCCGATTCCATATCAACCGCTACGCTTCGGCTCATGTGAATTTCCTCGACCGTCTTAGCTTTAGAGAATTCCCAGTTTCGGTTGGCAGTGGTGTACACCGTGCCAATACGGTGTGTCATGTGGTTCTGATCCAACACTTCCTGCATGTATCGGTTCAAAATATAATTTGGTGATATCGGAATACCGATCGGGAACAGATCATCCAGAACCTGGTCGGCCCGATAGTATCCATTGGCTAATACAAAATCACCGATATCCTGATGGTTTCGGAGTCCACCGCAGTGACCCACCATGACCATGGCATCAGGCCTGAGTACGCCAACATGGTCGGTTATGGTCTTGGCATTGGAAGGTCCCACACCAATATTGACCAGGGTTACTCCGGAGTTGTTGTCCATCTTATGGTGATAGGCCGGCATTTGTACGCCTTGGTGAGCCGGTTTCGTACAGTCGGGAAACATCTCCAGAAATACGTCCACATGCATGTCATAGTTAGTAAACAGTATGTAGCGCTGAAAATCTTCTGGTTTGGTGCCCGTGTAGTGCTGCAGTCGGTCCAGTGAGATATCGATCCGCTCTGCCCGGAAGAGGAACAGCTTCTTTTGGGTGATGTTCCAGTCGTTCTCATCCAGGTTATCAAAAAGGACAGGCTCATGCAGAGGCAAAACATCCCGGGAAGGTTTGATGAAAACGGTGGCACCATGAGTCACAAGCCGCTCGATCTCCCGTTTCAGGTACCAGCGATAGGCTTCAGGCTGGGCCAGTTCTCCATCAATGACGGGGTTGTGTTTACTCCATGTACGCTCAACGATCATCTTGGGATATTTGCCGGATCGATAAATATCCTCCATCAGATCCAACGCTTTATCGATAGCTTTTTTAAGTTCCGCCTCCGATGCAAACTGATCTTTAACTAATTTGAGCGTGTCTGACATCTATGAATACCCGTGATTTTAAATTTTCGATTGAGCCGTGGGTCACCACGAAAGAAGAGCTCAAATATACGACGAATATCTTCAAACTTTTAAGTCGCGACATGAAATTAGAGTCGGAAGATCATTCGGCGACCTTTTCGATCATTGAAGCTCCTGAGTGGATGAATGTGATTCCGCTGACTTCGGATAATGAGATCGTGTTGGTGGAACAATTTCGGTATGGGATAGAAGAGCCTACGCTGGAATTGCCGGGAGGTATGGTGGATGCGGGGGAAACTCATGATGAAACGGCTCGACGGGAATTACTTGAGGAAACGGGCTATGCAGGTGATACCTGGAGTTATTTAGGCAAGGTAAGCTCAAATCCTGCATTCCTGACCAATTATACGCATTTATACGTAGTTCAGAACTGTCGGAAAGTACAGGAGCAACAGTTGGATGGGAATGAACGCATCAATATTCATACCATGCCCTTGGATGATTTTCTGGAGCTGGTGCAAGAAGGGACCGTACATCATTCACTGGTGGTAGCAGCTGTGGCTAAGTACTTGCTTTGGAGACGTACACCAGCTCGCTGAGCAACAGGGTGGTTGCATTGGTTTAGGTGGAACCAGAGGTTCGGGCAGGTATCCCGAACGAGAATTTTGGAACGAGTGGAAGCTTGTTTCCGTCCCAGTAGAGACTATATGTTTGTAAATCCCTAACTCTATCTATGCCTTCGCGCCTTAGGTGCGATATGTTTTGTTGTTTAGAACTCGGTAGTGTACCTAAGGAACACAGTTTTTTACTTTTTCTTTTTACAAACATAATGTCCCTATTGGGACATGCCGATGGATGGTTTTCTTGAACTATATACTCTGTGTTTGTACTGATGATTCTGGTTATTTATCAACAAATTAAATCTACTATATCAACATATCAGATCACAAAATGACTGAAATCGAACGAATCCCTTCTTACTTTCAGTTATCACATCCCAATGATGAAAGAAAATTAAATCAATCAATTATGTTAGAAACAGGTAGTAAAGCCAACCTCGATTTTACGGTTAAAGCCGTGCAGAACGGAGAAGAAAAAGAGATCAACTTCAAAGATCTGCTGGATAAGCCGACCATTGTATCGGTATATATGAAGAATAACACAGGCGGGTGTGATCGCCAAACAAAAGACCTGGCGGATCATGCCGACTGGTTTATCGATAAAGGATATAATCTGGTGGCTGTGAGTAAAGATACCTGTGGGTCACATAAACGCTATGCTGAGAAGCAGGGTATTGATTTTACATTGGTATCTGACCCTGACTACAAATTTGCGGAAGCCACAGATTCCATCGTTCAGAAAAAAATGTACGGAAGAGAGTATGAAGCCCCATCACGTTCGGCCTTTGTTATTGATACAGATGGTACTATTTTGGGAACTATCAAAAAAGTGAATACCAAAGACCACGCCGGAGAGTTAAAAGAGCTGGTCGAAGAATTGAATTAATCCTGTTTTTACATGAAAAGTCTCGTCATTGTAGAGTCCCCTACAAAAACTAAAACTATTAAGAAATATTTGCCCAAAGGGTACGTGGTGGACTCCTCTATGGGTCACATTCGTGATCTTCCTTCCTCGGCCAAGGAAATTCCGGCCAAGTATAAAAAAGAGAGCTGGTCAAATTTAGGGATCAATGTGGATGACCGTTTTGATCCCCTGTATGTGATCCCATCCTCCAAAAAGAAAGTCGTTACCAAGCTCAAAAAGCTGCTCAAAGATGCAGATGAACTGATACTGGCAACGGATGAGGACCGGGAAGGAGAAGCTATTTCATGGCACCTGATGGAGATTCTGAAACCGAAAGTGCCGGTGAAGAGAATGGCATTCCGGGAAATCACCAAAGAAGCCGTGATGAATGCGCTGGAGAATACCCGTGACATTGACATGAACCTGGTGCATGCTCAGGAAACACGACGAATATTAGACCGCCTGGCAGGATATACCGTTTCCCCATTGTTATGGAAGAAGATCTCTCCGGGTCTTTCTGCAGGACGTGTACAATCGGTAGCGGTTGAGTTTTTGGTGGAACGCGAACGTGAGCGAATGAAGTTCAGAAGCGCCACTTATTATGACCTGAAAGCGCAGCTCCATAAAGAAGGCGATGATTATAAATTTGATGCGGACCTGACGCATCTCAATGAAAAACGGCTGGCCAGCGGTAAGGATTTTGATGAAAACACCGGCAAGCTAAAAAAGCCTGATTCCGTCGTTTTACTGGATGAGGACAAAGCCAGTGCCCTTGTGGATGACCTGAAAAAAGCCAAATGGTCAGTCATCAATGTGGATGTAAAAACGCAGAAACGAAATCCGGCACCTCCTTTCATTACTTCAACCCTTCAGCAGGAAGCTAACCGTAAATTCGGTTTCTCGGCACGTGACACCATGAGTGTAGCACAGAAGCTGTACGAAAAAGGATTTATCACCTACATGCGTACCGATTCTACCCGACTATCCGGACAGGCCATTGGGGCAGCCCGTGATGCGGTGACCGATGAGTACGGTGAAGACTATTTATTTGAGCGGGTACGGAATTACAATAAGAAAGGAAAAGGAGCCCAGGAAGCACACGAAGCTATACGTCCTTCAGGTTCACGCTTTGTGAAACCGGATAAAGCCGGATTAAGCGGACGTGAGTTCAAGCTGTATGATCTGATCTGGAAACGAACTATTGCCACGCAAATGGCAGAAGCTGAGCTGGAATTCACCAACGTCACGATCCGCGCTTCCCACAATGGAACGGATGCTGATTTTCGTGCCGGTGGAAAGAAAATTCTATTCCCCGGATATTTCCGGGCTTATGTTGAGGGCAGTGATGATCCGGAAGCCGCTTTGGAAAATCAGGAAAACTTTCTTCCTGAAATGAATGAAGGGGACAGTACTGGCCTCGATGATCTTAATTTTGTGAGTCACGAAACCAAACCACCGGCCCGATATACGGAAGCGACTTTGGTGAAGGAACTTGAGAAGCGTGGGGTTGGCCGTCCAAGTACCTATGCATCCATTATAAGTACCATTCAGGATCGTGGATATGCCAAAAGTGAAGGCAAAACGCTGATCCCAACCTTTACGGCATTTGCAGTATCCTCTTTGTTAGAAAAACATTTTCCGGAGCTGGTTGACAGTCAGTTCACCTCAGACCTGGAGGATAAACTGGATGCCGTGGCGGAAGGAACACAGGACCCGGTAAAATATCTGGAAGATTATTATAGCGGTGACAATGGTCTGAAGGCCAAAGTGGACACACAGGAAGACAAGATCGACCCACAGGAAGCCAAGCTTCTGGATCTGCCTCTGGAAGGAATGGAAGGTATTAAAGTAGCGGTAGGTCGTTTTGGCCCATATGCCCGGATGACCAAAAATGGTGAAGAGGTTACAACCTCACTGCCGAATGATATGGATCCCAGTGACATCTCTTCTGAAAAACTGGAAGAGCTAATCAAGATCTCTGAAGAGCAGGATAAACCCATCGGGCACGATCCGGAAACAGGTGACCCGATCTTTTTGCTTTCAGGTCGATACGGGCCGTATGTACAGCGAGGGGAAGTGTCTGACGACAATAAGAAGCCAAAACGTGTTTCTCTGCTAAAAGGCATGGAACCGGCCGATGTGGATCTTGACCTTGCCCTGGAGTTACTGAAACTGCCTCGTAAGCTTGGTGAGCATCCGGAAGACGGCAAAGTGGTAAGGGCCGGAGTAGGACGGTATGGTCCGTATGTGGTGCATGATGGAAAGTTCAAATCCATTCCTAAAACCGACAACGTACTCGATATTGAACTGGATCGCGCCGTAGAGTTACTGGCTCAGAAAAAGCAGTCGAGGCGAGGAAGTAATGAGATCAAGGATCTGGGTAAACATCCCGACACCGAGAAGCCGATCAAGGTGATGACCGGCCGGTATGGCCCATATATTAAGCATGGCAAAAAGAATATCAGTTTACCAAAGGGAGAAGAACCGGAAGACTTTACCATGTCTAAGGCGATCGACCTGATCAAGGAAAAGGGGTAGAACGATCGGTTCAACCCGAATTCGCTGGTCGGTGGCTTTATAATTTTTTTTGTAGATTTATATTCACTACTGTCATTAACAGAAAGACAGCTTAAGGATCTAATGCAAAAACGCAGCGATTTTTATTTCCGATATCCACCGAATATCCATGAACTGGACTTGGCTACGATGGTGAATATGTATCGCAGCCGGGGTGAACCGAGAAAAGCTCAGCCCGGACAGCCCTTTGCGTGTGCCTCAACGGGGCACTTACTGCGCGAAGCCAAGTGGTGGTTTGGGTTGTATTACTCACAGAGTACCTGGGATGAGATGCTGACCAAGGGCAGTGAAGGTTTCCCACTGACGGATGTTGAATTGAATGTACTGGGAACGGTTTATATCAGTGAAGATGAACCTCCCCATCGGGAATATGTGGAAAAAAGTGCCGGTGTGACCGAGAAGCTGGCCTATCTTATCGTGAATGACCTGCGTTCGTTTGGTTTTCTGGATGAGGATGATTCCGGTTTTTTGAGGATCACACCACGGGGAGAAAAAGCCCTGCACGGTATTGCCCGGCGCATCTATGAAAAGAGGTTCATGCCGGAAATGCTCAAGACCTTCACCCCGACCGACGAACCACAGATCGAGCAGGCTCAGAAAGAAGATAAAGAGCAAACCAGCTTATTCTAAGGATCACATCTGTGGATAAATACGACCTCGGGGGTAAAACCTACTCCTTTTCCCGCTACCCTAAAACCACCAATCGATCACTGCGAGCCTGGAGTGCCGCCGATGAATATCTGATCGATCATATATTTGAAGATAAACAGCCAACACCTGATACCAACCTTGGGATCGTGAATGACCGCTTTGGGTTTTTAAGTGGTCTGCTTAACCGATTTGAGCCAACCGTGGTCTTAGAGCGAAAAAGTCAAGAGCGGTCCATTCTTCTAAACCTTGAGGCAAATCAGGTAGATCCCGGCAAGATTCATTTTATACATCCTTTGGATCAGCCACCTCACAAGTTTGACCGGGTAGTGCTTAACATCCCAAAATCGATGGATCTGTTTGAGTTGTATTTGCATCAGATTCATACTTATTTAAAGGATGACGGAGTGGTATTCTGCGGATTCATGACCAAATATTTCACGCCGCAGATGCTGAGTCTTGCAGAGACCTACTTTAAGGAGGTCGAACAAAGCCTGGCGCGAAAGAAATCGAGGGTTCTGGTGTTGAAAGGGAAAAAGCCATCCGTTAATAAACCCCTTGTTCGCCATTTTGATTATGATATTGACGGTACATCAAACCAAAAGCTTCAGCAGCATTATGGGGTGTTCTCTTCAGATCATATCGATTATGCCACACAGTTTTTGATCAGTCAGCTTAAGGTCAGGGATTCAGAAGATCACATTCTTGATATGGCTTGTGGGAATGGGGTGATCGCCAAGGCGATACAGCTTCAGAAACCGAAAACAGAGATCTACCTGACGGATGATTCGTATCTTGCGATAGAATCTGCCCGTCTTAATATCGACGGTCCGGGCATACACTATTACTGGAACGACGGCCTGGATGATATTCCCGATCGCAGTTTAGATCTGGCGGTTAGCAATCCACCCTTTCATTTTGGCCACGAGACAAATATCGAGGTCACCATTCGGTTGTTCAGGGAGGTATCGGAGAAGTTAAAACCCGCCGGCCGGTTTGTCTGCGTAGCCAATCAGCACCTGAACTATAAAACCCATCTTGAGAAGCTCTTCAAGGTAAAAGTACTGGCTCAGAACGATAAGTTTATTGTTTATGAGTGTGGCTTCGAAGAATAGTAACCTGAATGAAGAAAAATCCATCATTCCGTCCTGTATTAATAGGTTTATAAAGTACTACCCAGCAATGGACGGGGTGATGGATGAGTTTGATTTAACCACCAAACCATTCACCCGGTTCCAATTAGGTTCTTACTTCATAGGTTAGGTATAAGCGGAACCGAATGGTGGAGTTTTCTTTGGTATTCCGAAAGAATTTACGTTCCTCTTTTTCCTCACTTTCTATTGTTTATATTCCGGGTGGTTATTAACAAATCATGGGATATTTATGAAGCAGCGCATCACTTTTCTGATTCTAACTCTTGCATTCATGTCAATTCATATATGTGCTTTTGCACAAGGGACTCAGCTTTTGAGGGAGCCCACAATTTCTGAAAACGGGATTGTCTTTGTTCATGCCAATGATCTTTGGAAAGTTGACAAAGATGGAGGAAAAGCGATTCGACTGACGAGCAATATTGGAGGAGAAAATAATCCTCATTACTCACCGGATGGTAGTATGATTGCGTTTACCGGGCAATATGAGGGAAATTCTGATGTGTATGTAATTCCGGCTGAAGGCGGTTCACCCAAGCGATTGACCTGGCACCCCGGATCTGATGTGGTGACCGGATGGACACCGGAAGGAGAGGTGCTGTTCCGGTCAGGAAGAGATGGTCATCCGACCCAACTCAACAGGATATGGAAAATTAGTACAGATGGGGGAAACGCGGATGTGTTACCCATACCACGTGCAGCTACAGGGGAGATGTCACCGGATGGCAAATATCTGGCTTATAACCCGATCACTTTCTGGGATCCGGAATGGAGAAATTATCGTGGCGGACAGGCTCAACCAATCTGGATCGTGAACCTGGAAAATTATGATCTGATTCAAACCCCGCGACCTGACAATGAGCGTCATACTGATCCGGTATGGTACTATGATCAGGTTTTTTATCTCTCTGAACGTGATTACGCCAGCAACATCTGGTCTTTTGACCCGGAAACCGGCGAGGAAAAACAATGGACCTTTCACTCAGATTTTGATGTAAAAAGCCTGGATGCCGGCGATGGGATGATCGTTTATGAGCAAGGCGGTTATCTTCATGTGTTGAATCCCGAAAATGGGAATACTGAACAGCTGGAAATTGAAGTATCCGGAGATATGAGCTGGGGTCGGCCACGCTGGGAATCGCCTGATGCCAATGACCTGAATAATGCCTCTATCTCCCCAACCGGTAAGAGAGCTATTTTCGAATTCAGGGGTGAGATCGTAACGGTTCCCAAAGAAAATGGCAGCTGGAGACGGCTCAGTGAATCATCTGCCAGTGCTGAACGATATCCGATCTGGTCACCTGATGGTGAAAAAGTCGCATGGTTTTCAGATCAAAGCGGTGAATACACCCTGATGATCACGGATCAGTATGGAATGGAAGACCCGAGAATGATCGAGCTGCCAAACCCGACCTTTTACTTCCGTCCGGACTGGTCGCCTGATGGAAAGTATATTGCCTACACGGACACTGATTACAATCTATGGTATGTCAACATTGAGAATGGTGAAGCTAAAAAGGTTGATACCGATGGATACGCCCATCCAAACCGAACATTGAATCCGGTTTGGTCACCTGACAGCAAGTGGATCGCCTATGTGAAATTACAGGATAACCAATTCAAAACGGTTCAGGTTCACAACATTGAAACGGGGCAAACGCATCAGCTTACCGATGGAATGTCAGATGCCATCACCCCGGTGTGGAGTGAGGATGGGAAATATCTCTATTTCCTGGCGAGTACCGACTACGGTCTGAATACCGGCTGGCTGGACATGAGTTCCTACAACATGCCGGTGACGAGAGCATTATACATGATCGTGCTGTCAGATGATGAGCCCTCTCCGTTGCTACCAAAAAGTGATGATGAAGAAACAGCTGAGGCAGAAGAAACCAATGATGAGAATAAGAATGAGGCTGTTTCAGTCAACATAAGCCTGAATAATATTGCGGAACGAACCCTGGCGTTGAACGTGCCTGAACGAAATTACACGGGATTGATGCCGGGACCGGGAGGGGATGTGTTCTACACCGAATCGGTAACAAATGAAGGAACCCGTCTTCATAAGTACGACCTGGAAAAGCGCGAAGGTGGCTTATTTATGAGTGGCTTCAACGAGGGAGTGGTTTCTCAGGATCGAAAGAATCTTTTGTACAGAAGTGGTGGAACGTGGGGAATTGTTACGACTGATACCGGTGAAAAAACTTCAGGAGAAGGCAGCCTGAACATTTCAGGAATCAATATTAAAGTGGACCCACGTCAGGAATTCCAACAGATATTCAGGGATGGATGGCGATTTATGCGCGATTTCCTGTATGTGGATAATATGCACGGAGCTCCATGGGACGAAGTGTATGAGTGGTATGCTCCATGGGTTGACCATGCCAAACACCGATCTGACCTGAATTATGTGCTGGATATTATGAGTGGCGAAGTAGCTGTTGGACACTCCTATGTTGGCGGCGGTGACTTTCCTGACCTGGAAAATGTACAAGCCGGTCTTTTAGGAGCCGATATTTCCATCCAAAACGGGGCTTACAGAATCGATAAGATCTACACCGGAGAAAGCTGGAACCCTGATCTTGAGGCTCCCTTATCCGGACCGGGAATAGATGTAAATGAAGGGGATTACATTCTGGAAGTTAACGGTGAGCCCCTCAGTACGGAGGAAAATTTCTTCACATATTTTGAGGGAACCGTAGGACGGCAGATCAAGATTTTGGTCAATGACAGACCCCAAACAGAGGACGCCCGATTAGTGACGGTCGTACCTATCTCAAATGAATCCGGCTTAAGAACCCGCGATTGGGTTGAAGGTAACCGGCGTAAAGTAGATGAGTTATCGGATGGTCAGCTTGCGTATGTGTGGGTGCCGAATACCGGACAGGGTGGTTATACTTACTTCAACCGCTACTATTTTTCTCAGCAGCATAAGAAAGGTGCCATCATTGATGAGCGTAATAATGGTGGTGGATCCGCGGCAGATTATATGGTGGACATCATGGCACGTGAACTGCATGGATTCTTCAATAGTAAGGCGGCAGACCGTACACCGTTTACCACTCCCGGCGCGGGAATCTGGGGACCTAAAGTTATGGTCATAAACGAGCGTGCCGGTTCGGGTGGAGATCTGCTTCCATTCCTTTTCAGAAAGATGGAGATCGGACCTTTGGTAGGGGCTAAAACCTGGGGTGGATTGGTTGGCACCTGGGATACGCCACCATTTGTGGACGGCGGTTATTTTGTGGCTCCACGTGGCGGTTTCTATAATCTGGATGGTGAATGGGATGTTGAAGGCGAAGGTATTGCTCCGGATATCGAGGTGATGCAAACACCAAAAGATGTAATCAATGGACATGATCCTCAGCTTGAGGCTGCCGTTGATGAAGCACTCCGGCTGTTACGGAATTATGAGGATCCGATCGTGCCAACTCCTGAAGATCCCGTCCGCTGGAAACGTCCGGATAGAGATGGAGAATAAGTTAATTTCAGTTTTCTGGAATGAAAATCAGCCCGGTGGATCCACTTTCACCGGGTTTTTTATGCTAAATCCATCATTCCGTCCTGTATAAATAGGTTTATAAAGTACTACTTCGGCAATGGACGGGGTGATGGAAGAGTTTGATTCAACCACATAACCTTACACCCACTCCAGCACCCGGTTCCGAGTAGGATTTAACTGTCGATATTGAGTATAAGCGGAACAGAATGATGGAGTTATTCTATCCATTACAACATGATCAAATACGTGATCTTGGCAACAGCGGCTTGACTGTTCATGATCATATCACGCCTTGGGTCGAAGAGCATTTCGTTATCGCCGGTTAGGTGATAGGAGGTATTGATGACGAAGAACAGGTCACTGCCGGGAGTATGGATCCAGTTTACCCTGAGGTTTGCCTGAAGATCTCTTGAGAAATTATCGTACTGTATCAGAGCTTTGGCAAAGAGCTTGCGGCTCAGGGCGCCCAGAATGGAAGTTGAGACGGTGGTGGCTTCAAACTCACCGTTAGTGATTGGCAGGTCAATGATACTATGATCTAAATTGGCCTCAACGTGTAAATGTTTCGACTGACGAAACCCAATACTGCCTCCAATTTCAGTTCTGTTTCCATTAAAAAACTCACCAATGCCAGCTGATGCCGAACCAAAAACACGCTGACTTTCATCGGTTGTAATGCTAAGTCCTACCCTGTCGAAAGTATATTCACCGGCCGGTATGATAGCATCAGGCCGGATGGGAAACGGGGAAAATAATCGTTCAAACTCCCGGTTAGCAGAAAGGGTTATGTTTTGATTTCGACTGAATTCGGCGCTTATACTACCTGACCAATACGTCGACTGTTTGACCCTATCCTGCCCTTCTACATAATCATAATTGGTTCCTATGTTGAATCGCCGGATACCCGGTATGGCTGCGATTTCAACTGTTGGATTATATCCAAGGTTACCGGAGTATTCCCTCATATCAAGGCGCCTCACAAATCCAAGTGCCGGCGCGTAGTTTGCTCCCACACTTGTAAATGAACCACCGGCTTCGTAGGTATCATTCTGAAGCTGAAGGCTGGCATGCCCTGCCTGATCGTTCAGGATATCCGTGTCATCCCAGACCTTTGTGTACCAAGCATTGAATTCACTGGAAGTCCAGAACCGGTATTTGGTATCAAACCCAAGTGCGCGGTTATATCCATCAACCTGCTCAACGTTGGTGATGATACTGCCAACGGTTGCTCTTGGAAAGACATTGGTTCGGATCCTCGCTACCGAATTATTAACCGATTGACTGCCAAAAGCCTGCTTCAGTTTATCACCTGTTTCAATATTCATGGCACCGATCGAGAACCGGCCAACCTGCCCGGTCATTCGTGCTCCTGTCAGGATCTGATCGGTCAGGCCAATTCGCCTTGAGAAAAAGGTTTGGGTTGAACGGGCATTACCATGTTCAAACAGACCGGCTCGTTCCAGGAAAAACTCCCGTTTCTCCGGGAAGAAGAGACTGAAACGGGAAAGGTTCAGCTGTACATTATCGGATTCCACCTGAGCAAAGTCGGTGTTTACGGTCATATCCAATGTCAGGTTAGAAGTGATCCCCCATTTCATATCACCGCCAATGTCGTAGGTATAATCGGTATCGGTGGCTTCGTTCTGAAGATCCGGTCGCACTTCCTGTACCCCTGAGATCACATAGGGTTTTAACTCAATATTATTCCCACGCCGAATATTCTTGATGCCTTTCAAAGTTCCGTATTGGGAGGCGGCGGCCAACACGCCAAAACTGCCCCCGTATTCCATTCCGATAGCCGGCCAGAGCACGCGTTCGTTCTTACGATTGATCATACGTGAGACCATAAGCCCAAACTCAAGTTCATCCCCCTCCGGAAAGCGAAGCTGCCTGAACGGAATGGAAACCTCAAGGGTCCATCCCTCCTCATCGATCTTGGTTTCGCTGATGAAAACCGCATCCCACGAAAAACTTTCATAACTGATCTTTTCATCGGTTACCAGGGCATCATCCTGAGTGCCAAGCGCATTCATTTCAAACAGGTAGGCATTCCGTCCATCCCGATAGGTGTCGATACCGATGTAGGCGTGATCGTCCCGGTTGTTGCGGCCACCCCGTTCCAGGTTCTTGGCGCGGATCAGCTCGGGATCCTTATCATAAAAACGGAATGCGAAATAGAGGTGATCGCGGTCATAGGCGATCCTGACCTCAGAGTCTTCAGTGGCTTCAGCACCGTCGTTTGGCCAGACTTGTGTCAGGTTCGTGATGGGTTGAATATCCTGCCAGACCTCGTCACTCAGGTCTCCATCTACAAAAGGTGGATTTTCGGTGAATACAGCCGTGACTTCAAAATCAGTAGGTGCCGGAACCGGTGGTTGTATTTGCCCGAATGCACTGAATGAAAACGCTGTGAAAATTAGTACACAGGCGGCTAAATATATGGACCTCATTACTTTCCTGATATTTTTGTTGATAGAAGTCAGGGAAAGTAAAGATTTTGAATATCAGGCGGAGGTGCATTTTGTAAAAAGATATCGAAGCTGCACCTCCGGTCTGAATAGCTTCAGTTATTCGGCACTTTCGATGATGGCATTTGCCACGCGCTGTGGAACACGCTCATCAAAGGGACTTGGAATGATCTTATCCGGGGTCACATCTTCCACACAGTCGGCAATGGCTTTAGCGGCTGTGATGAACATTTTGGTCGTCAGCCGCGTGATGCGGGCATCCAAGGCACCACGGAACAATCCCGGAAAGGCGAGTACATTATTGATCTGATTAGGGAAGTCTGAGCGACCGGTGGCAACGACTGCAGCTCCGGCAGCTTTGGCATCTTCCGGCAGAATTTCAGGATCCGGATTCGACATCGCGAAGATCATGGGGTTATCGTTCATGCTTCGAACCATTTCCCC
>JAASTO010000255.1 GCA_021767245.1 Balneolaceae bacterium | reverse complement strand
GTTGTTCTATCAAATATGTGTGCTGTGATAAGCCAAGGCTATTTGATGATCTGTTGCCTTAAAACTACAAATTTCAATGAATTTATCATTATTAAATCTTGTAGAAATTTCTCCATTGTTTTTTATGGAAAGAATAATCTCATTAAGATTAGTCCTCAAGCCTGTTCCAAGGCACTTCACAGCTGCTTCTTTTAGAGTCCAGATCTGCAGCGGATCCAGTTCTTTTAAGGCCTGTTTTTCCGTTTCATTCAGAACCCGATCCAGTACCCTCTGAGGAATTGGACGGCTTAATTTTTCTGCATCCACGCCTATGTCCATAGATTCCGAAATGGCACAAAAGACTTTATCCTCACTGTGAGAAAAACTGACGAACAAATGCTTTTTGCCTCCTGTAGCAAATGGCCTCCCTCCCTCTTCTTTATCAAGTTGAATGACATCAATATTCAACTCCAACTTACCAATGATAAAATGAAATAAATGACGTGCGGTTAGGTATTCTGCCTGCCGACCCGGATTGTTGAAACGATTGTATTCTGCTTTTTCCTTTTCAGAAAGAATGTGAGTGGTGTAGTCATCAGAGATAGCAGCACTGCCTAATATAACTTCAGGTGGAAATCCTTCAATATGTGAGGTATCAATGATCTGCATGGGTAAAGATAAATTGGTCAGCTGAAGGATACAGAATTTGAAAGATAATACTCAACAGGTGGGCAAAATGCGGAGAGGGAGGGATTCGAACCCTCGGTATCCCGTAAAGGATACACTCGCTTTCCAGGCGAGCCCGTTCGACCGCTCTGGCACCTCTCCGTTTTGTTTCGATGATAGTCCGTCGAAGGGCGCCTAAGATATAAGTATTTGAATCCTATATCAATGATATTAATGCCGGTTTTAGGATTTATTTTTGGTAGGTGAAAATAGGTTAATTATTCGATCCATCATTCCGTTCTGAACGTGAGACAGAGCCTCAATATTACGATCCGGAGCAGAGCACCGAAACGAGGGGAAATTAATTGAATCGCTAAAATCTAACATTCCATCACCCGGCTCTTGTTGAAATAGATCTCTAGCTCAAATTTGACTGAGCCAAATGATGGAGTTGCTTTCCAAACTCAGAATCCATCATTCCGTTCGGTATGAATTTGTTTAATAGTAATGCGAGGAAAGAACGGGGTGATGGATGAACTAATGATTTACCTACGATAAAGTAGCTGGATATTTAGGTAGATCACACTGAAAGCCCTAAATATGCAAGGTCCTTCGGTTCAGGATGACCTTTGACTAGTTCTGTTGCTCCGCTGCGAAACTTACATTAGAGGCTCCGCCTCAAACTATGGCTGCTAAGACTATTTTTAACCGCAGAGTACGCAAAGAAGGCGCAGAGTACGCTAAGTATCTTCCTCTGCGCTCATTGCGAACCCTTTGCGTACTTAGCGGTTAAGACGATTGCTGAACCTTATCCACAAAATAAGCTATGGAGTCATTCAGAGCGGAGCGAAGAACCTTGCCTTTGGCGGCCCATGGGTAAAAGAACGATTTACCTACGAGAAAGTAGCTGAATGGTTATACAAATCATACTGAGTGTCCTATAAAGGCAAGGTCCTTCTCCACCAGCCGGCGGATCAGGATGACCGAATTTTATTGAGTGGGCATAATAAACCACTCCATCACCCGGCTCGGATAGAAATGAATATTTATCCAAAAATAAAGTAAGCCGAATGATGGAGTTGCTTTCCAAACTCAGAATCCATCATTCCGTTCAGTATGAATTTGTTTAATAGTAATGCGAGGAAAGAACGGGGTGATGGATTGGTAGAATTAAGCATAAATTATGCTATTTAAAACTACCGCGAACTCTGCGAACCCTTAGCGCTCTCTGCGGTTGATGCGGTACTATGATCTATACCAAAAAGTAATTCAGAGCGGAGCGATGAACCTTGCCTTTGGCGGCCCATGGGTAAAAGAACGATTTACCTACGAGAAAGTAGCTGAATGGTTATACAAATCATACTGAGTGTCCTATAAAGGCAAGATCCTTCTCCGCCGGCTGGCGGATCAGGAAGACCCATTTGGGGTTTTTGTGTAAGAATCAAATTTCCCATCACCCGGCTCGGGTAGAATTGGATATTAAGCCCTAATTACAATGAGCCGAATGGTGGAGTGACACTCATTAATTAACGTGAGTTCTTGATAATTCATCTGAAGTTGTCATCCTGAGCGTTTAAAAAAGCTATTTTTGATGAATTTGCTTAACGCGAAGGATCTCAACGTATCATTCAACCGAATAGCTCCACCATTGAGACCCTTCGCGAAATACAACATTTACCGAATTTCAATTAAATACGCTCAGGGTGACAACCAAGGGGTAGATTTATGTCGAACTCAGGTTAAATACTAAAACCCAATGTTGAAACTATTTTCTACATAGGTTCTGACCGGCTCACCGTCTTGTCGGGCTGGGGTGAATCTCCATTTCAAAGCGGCTTCTATAGTTGCTTCTAACAGGCCGTATCCGATCTGTTCCACCACGTGGTAAGAATCTCCCTCAAATAACCGGATCTCTGAAATGAAGGCATCCTCAACGGTTCCATCGGCTCCAACCAGAAAAGTAACATCGATCTGTGCCTTGATGTTTCGGTCTTTGACAGCTTGAGGGACGGTAGGTTCTACAATCTTAAGTAACATCGGATCAGTCTGCGGATCCCCCACGAGTTGAGCTTTACCTGAGGTTTCTCCCCTTCCGGGTAATTCAGAAAGAGATTCTTCAGGCGAAAAATCCTCGATATCCGGAAACTCAATATCTTCCGGTATGATCTCATCGTTGGGAACCGGTACGGGAACCATTGGTTTAGGTGGTGGTGGCGGAGAGTCAGCTTGCTGCGTTATGATCGCATTATCGATGAGGATCTCCTCATTGGAACTGAAATCCTGAAACTCGACCTTTTCGGGCGGTGAAACCGGCCACAGTTTAAAACATGCCAAAATGATCATAAGTGACCCGATCAGCGCGATCATGTACCTTTGAGCATGATCAAGGTCATTCAGATATATTTCGACAAATCTTTGGATCAAGTTTCTTTTAATTTCTGCAATTCTTCTTTCATGAGTTGATATGTGTGATCTTTAAGGCTTTTCATATCCTCAAAATCTTCGGATTCGATCACATCCAACACTTTTAATTTGAAGTTTACTTTTGGGTTCAGGAGTCCGGATCCCGGAGGCATCGCATGGTATCCGCCGTCAATGACCATGGGCTGAATTCTGAAGCCGTGTTCTTTCGCCAAAAGAAAAGCTCCGTTCTTGAACGGTTTCAGCTTGCCATCCATTGTGCGGGTACCTTCAGGGAAAATCATGACCGGCACCAGATCTTTTAAGGGGGCGACCAGATTATCCAGTTTTTTGAGGGCCGTTTTACT
>JAASTO010000254.1 GCA_021767245.1 Balneolaceae bacterium | reverse complement strand
TCCTGAAATAAGGCATCGTCCTGAATTTCCACAGGAATCGGATCCGCCACTTCTTAATAAACCCGGCGGGGAATCCATCATAAGGTGATACATGCTCAGTATTCTTATTAGTTGCCTCTTCAATGATCTTCAGGTATTCCCCCGTAAATTCATCCGTCTCATCCCAGTAACTCCATACTAAAGCCAGCTTGCCACCCGGCTTAAGGATCCGGTTGAACTCTTTAAGGCTTTCACTGAAATGAAACCAATGAAAGGCCTGAAACGATGACACGATATCAAACGAGTTGCTTTCTAACCCGGTGGTTTCTGCAGGAGCAATCACATACTTCACATTTGGATGTTCTTCAGCCGCCTCAGCCATAGCTTGGTTTGGCTCAACTGCTGTCACCTTAGCGCCTGCATTGCCTAAAAGTCTGGATGAGATCCCTGTTCCGGCCCCTATATCTGCCACTTTAATTTCATTTTGCCCCCTGAACGACTCCATGATCTTTTCGATCATTTCCTCGGGATAACCGGATCTGTATTTTGCATACGATTCGGATTTATCTGTAAAAAGCTCTGTGTTTTCTGCCTTGGTACCCATGTTATTTTACCTTCCTTTTTAATTCCCCTGTTATTCACTAAATACTACCCATAACTGCTAATATATATCATTATCAACTGATTTAATCAATATGCTTTGCTTTTCCTTAAACAAAAAAAAGGCATCGCTCTGTGCAATGCCTTTAGATATCAGAATATCATCTTATTTCTTAATTGGAATCTGCCTCAAACGTCTCATTAAAAAATGTCTTCATCTCTTCCCAGGATAAACTATCCGCTTCCGCATCGTAAGCCAGGGGCAGTTCAAACTTCTGCCCCAAAGAATCTGCCGCAGGATTGGTAAACGCATGTTGTGCGCCTTCATAACTGATATACTGGTAATCCGCATTGATGCTTTCATAGGCACCGGTCAAGGCAGATACATGCTCTTCCGTGACCATAGGGTCAGCCGATCCATTCAATATCAGTATTCTTGTATCGATACTATCCTCCGGCATCACAGGCAGTTGTAATCCGGCATGAAAGGCCGCAACTCCATCCAAATCAGCTCCCGAGTGCGCCATCGCAAGGACCACACTTCCGCCAAAACAATAACCTATCGCTCCTATCTTATCAGGATCAACATTGTCTTGATTTTTGAGCGTTTTCAAAGCAGCATTAAAACGAGCCTGTGCATTTTCAAAGTTTCCCATTACTTCACCGGAAAACTGCATGGCATCTTCCGGATGATCGGCTTGTTTTCCATTTCCATACATATCTACAGCAAGGGCTACATAACCCAGCTCAGCCAGTTTTTCAGCACTGTTTCGGGCATGCTCATCATGTCCCCACCATTCGTGTACCACAAGCACACCGGGTCTTTTGCTGAAATCATTTTCATCCTGAGCAATATATCCGTTCATGGTCAGGTCATCCGTTTCATAGCTGATCTCCTGCCCTACTACACTGGGACCGGAATCTCGCGTTTCAGTTTGGGCACACGCACCCAATAATAAGAGTGCAAAGGCCATGGTCATAAGTTTTTTCATAGGAATATTTTTTTGTTTTATTATTAATTCAATCGTCTAACACTAAGAGCATTAATAATGTTTCCACCGGTTTGATCTTATCTTCAATCTACAAGAATAAGTTCTTCCTGTGGCTCGATCAAAAAGCGGGCACCATCTTCAGTAATCACCGCCATCTCCTCAACCGATATGGTTTTGTAGGTACTATCACTCAACGCCCAGCTGTGAAATCCATCAAAGGCGAATACCATTCCAGGTTTCAGCACCTTTTGTGCTGCAGGACGAATAGAAGGCGACTGTGACCCTCCAAGATTTGGTCCGGTGTCGTGGGCAACATAACCCACAGGATGCCCGGTACTCCACATTACATATTCTGAATTATTCTGCTCCATCAGCTCTCGTTGAGCAGCATCAACCTCCACTCCTTTTACTCCGGGTGCCATCGCGTTAAATGCTGCACGGTTACCTTCCTTTGCTGATTCCCAATAGAACTGAATATCATCCGGAGCCTGACTTTCACCTTCTTTCAGTACATACGCAAAGCGCTGAATATCACTTACCCACCTGTCGTAGAGTTTGATCCCAAAATCCGTTTGTATGACATCTCCCGGCATAATCACCTTCTCGGTAGCATGAGAATGACCACGATCCGGTCCCGAATTCACATTGGGATTCTGACTTGGATTCCAGGCATCCTTTACCCCGTACTGCTCCATTTTATTCTTTAGAAAGGCCGCTACTTCTGCGTCTGTGGTTTCTCCGGGAATGATCATATCATAAGCTTCGATTTCCCATTCTGCTGTCAATTCTGCGGCTCTCGTCATGATCTCAACTTCTTTATCAAGTTTGATTGACAACCACTCGTAAATGAGTTCTTCCGATGAGATCAGGTTTTCCGATAAATCCGGTCCCAGTTTTTCCTCCAATTCGACTCTTTGAGTGTAACTCAATCCATCGGCTTGTGCATTATTTTCTGACGAGTTCACAGCTATTGTATTGAATTCGTTACCTCTGATAAACATCACGGCTTCATCAATAGCCGACCGGCCCCGTTCCACCGGGATCACTTCAACATGGATATCAAGTTCATCGAGAGCAGTGGCTTCCCCAACCGGAGAATATACCCGGGAATGGAATCCGGACTCGTCTTTATAGAATAAAAAAGCCGCCGTGCCGCCCGCATTTTCTCCGCCAATATGATCAGCTATCGGGTCGTTGTTATTTTCCCTGCAGATCACGAGCCAAAGATCCACGCCTGCTGCATCCATCGCCTGTGGCAAAAGAGTTGAAATACGTTCTTTTCTGATCTCAGGCCAGGGTGATTCACCCCATTCAACAGTTTCAATATTTTTAGGCGTACAAGCTGAGGCAAATAACAAAAGTGAGATGAGATACTTCAAAATAGGTATATAATGATTTGGATTGAAGTACGAAGCTACATTATCTGATGCATACCTGCCAATCGTGTTGACCTTGTTTTACAGAACTTCGTGAACGTACTCTTTGATCGGGAAAGGTTCAGCGGGAGCCGTTTTTTTCAGATAAAGCGGATGATGGGGATGGCCGGCCTTAGAAATTCTTCCTCGCTTGAAAAAGGTACAATTATTATCTGAAAGCACTTCATAGATATCCCTCAAACATCTTGAAAGATAAGGTCTCTTCTCGATCAATGTTCCCCAGGCACACCAGATATCGGCAGATATACCCTTCGTCAGTTCTTCAATAACATCCAAATTCTTTTGGTGGATCCTCTTCTGAAAATGCTTGTGCATCTTATCAGGATTGGTCGCTCTTTGAGGATATAGATTGAACATAAGCCACCCTTCATATCCATGATCTCTCGCGAATCGTGCAACTGAGGCAACCGTCGGATCCAGGTCGTGGGGCTT
>JAASTO010000253.1 GCA_021767245.1 Balneolaceae bacterium | reverse complement strand
ACATATTTAGGCAGGAATGACAACTTGGGTAAATGTTCAGATTTATTACCAGAAGCTGCCCAGGCAGCACCAATGGCCGTAGTAAATGACGAAATGGAGGATTTATTTATACTTTCAGTATCTATAAAATCTTCCTGAAACTGAAACTCTGAGACATCCACATCCTGGAATCTCTCTTCAAAGAATTCAATGGCCGAATCACCAAGTGAGTTATTACAGATGATCAACCTGTCTAAGTTTGGAACCTCTCCGGTATCCAGCTGAAAAAGGATCTTACTGAATACCGTGTTAAGAAATTTCTTGCTTGAGACTCCCTCCGTGATGATCGGTGAAACGATCCAAAGTTGGTTACCACGCAGAAATATAATCCTGCAAAATTCTTCACCAAACTGAATGACTCCCGATATACTGTTTTCTTCCAGCTCGTAATTGGCTCGTATCAAACCAAGCAAGAGAATCTCTTCCGGCAGAATTTGGTTAATAAAGATCTTTCCTCTGTAAAGGTCCTGTGTCTTATTGAGTAAGGTTAATAACTGAGGCTCGTCATCAATGGATGTGAGCAGCAGGGCTCCGTCATCTCTTACCGTATAGGAATAAAAATCTTCACCTTTGGGAGTTCCGTGAAGGGCTTCAAGTCGGTCATCAACGATAACCTGAAGGTCCTTTTTCTTGGTATCAGAAAAATCAGTGTCTTTAAGTATCTGAAAAATGGTTTGCCCGGCAGGAATACTGATACCCAGATCAACGCGATCGGTGCTGGTGGAACTTAACAGGTTATACAGCAGTAATTCATTTGAAGCCGGAGCGTCGGCCTCATCCACCATGTCGGTATCGATGATCTGTTCGTCAGCTTCTTCCTCAAGATTGTCAAAATCAAGGTCATTCAGATCATCATCCAGATTTCCGAGGTCCAGTTCCTCCCCCTCTTCATCTCCTTCAGTATCCAACCCAAAGATCAGTTCATCATCATCCAGATCCTGATCCATATCGAGGTCACCAAAAACAGGTTCAGCCTGTTCTTTTATTTGTGACCTCTTTGTCTTTAAAGGTTCAATCAGCCTAATTTTATCTAAACTGATCAGTTCTAATTTTTTTCCATCAACCTTTAGCCTGGCAACTTTAAGTGAATCACCCTCTACAACAATACCTGTATATGTCTTGTTTTTGAACATGAATTATCCGTTAGTAATTAACTTCACTGAGCAGTTGCAATATCTTGGTCTTATTATTAGCGTGATTAACAGCTGTTTCCTTAGAAATAACACCGTGAGTATAAAGCCTTTTCAGGTCTTGTTCCATAGTATTCATCCCTTTATCACCACCTTCCATCAACATCTGGTAGATCTCACTGATATTATTATTTCTAATAGCAGCTCTTACTGAAGAATTTACGATGAGAACTTCTTTGGCTAAAACACGTTTTCCATCCAGACTTGGCACCAATTTCTGACTGATCACGCAGGTCAAAACATCTGCCAGGCGGGTTCTGACACGATTTTGTTCTTCAGTCGGAACCTCACCCAATATACGTTCAATACTTTCCATGGCTGATGAGGTGTGAAGGGTTCCAAACGTTTTGTGACCAGAGTCCGTGATCTCAAGCGAAGTCATAATGGTTTCAGGATCCCTTAACTCACCGATAACAATAATGTCAGGATCCTGACGCAGCGACTGTATAGCTCCTTCCTTAAACGACTCAACATCCCGGCCCACCTCACGATGCCTCACCACGGATTTAACCGGGGTATGGATCAATTCAACCGGTGATGCGATGATCACAATGTGCGAGTCAACCGTTCGGTTATTGGCGTCAATAATGGTGTCCAATGTGGATGACTTACCTGAACCGGTAATCCCAGTAATTAAAGTGAGGCCATACTTATAGTACTTTAAACTAAGAGCTTTAGCCACTTCACTGTGTACCCCCAGGCTTTTAAACGGGCGTATCGTGTTATCTATCTTACGCATATTCAAAGCCAGCTGCTCAAGGTCGAAATACATATCAGCACGAAAACGCTGATTTAAGTTTTCACCAATGGGTATGCTGTAAGAAAAATCGAGGTTCTTTTCCTCTATTAATTTTTTTCGCTGTGTTGGCAATATGATATTGTGAAGCAGTACGTTAGTCTGATCGTATGTCAGTCCGGTTGGATTCTTGGCAGGACTCTTATCACCGTAAATACGATACCAGATCTTTCCATCGCATCCGGGTCCGCCCATATCTATATCTGAAGCTTCATTCTTAAGCATTCTGACTAACAGAGAATCAACAACTTCCGTTAGTTTGGACCGGTGGTCATCATCCAAAGAATCAATAATCTTACCAATAGCGACATGCCGATCTACCCCGCGCAATGAACGCGGAACCTGATCGATAACTGGCTTTACAAGTTCAGAAATTTTACCAGAGATTTTAGCCGTCTCCATACACTAGCCAATAACAATTTAAGATGACACAGTAATAGATATTCTTGTAGATGATTTGTTACAAACTAAATTAATTTAATTTAATATAACAACTATTAATTGAATGTAAGACTCAATTAATTTCAACTATTACCAATTGGTATCGTTTAACAACCTTTTTTTGAGGTTCAATAACTGAACATTCATGTTACTGATCTTCCTTTGCTGAATTTCTATGATGTTCTTCGTAAAGATGTTGAACAACTTCTCCGGCTTTTTACGAAAGAAATTCAGGGCTTCATATCTTTCGTATCTAAGCAGCACGCAGTCCCCATCTGCCGTTACTTTAGCCATACGGTTGTTTTTACTAAAGAGAAATGCTTCACCCAAAAAATTACCTTCCCCTAAAGTCGCCATCTGAATATTATCTTTCCAGATACTGACCTTACCTTCAGCTACCAGATAAGCAGAGTTAACGTATTCTGACTCGTTTAAAATGACCTCATCATTCAAAAAGCGTTCTTCAACTCCAAGCTGTAAAAACTCCAGGACATCCTCATAATGGAAGTTCTTAAGAAGTAAAGGAGGCTCCTTGAGAAATTTCTTAATGTAGTCAGTCATTAGTTCGTCACTGGAATTTGAATTTTCACTGCTCATAGTAAACCCCTATAATCATTGCCGTTGACAAAAATTTGTCGCTTTTCGTAAAGTTAATATTAATTTTCAAATTTTGCCTCTTATTAATCTTCAATAGTTGCTGCTATTACTTCCTCAATCGTAGAGATCCCTTCTTTGATCCTTTCCCGGCCGGATCCCCTCAGGGTAAGCATTCCCTGAGACATTGCGAGGTCTTTTATGGCTCCTTCATCAATATCTCCACCCGCATCCAGGATCATCTGCTTTATTTCCTTAGAAAAATACAAGGCTTCATGAATCCCTGCACGACCTTTATATCCGGTGTCATTACATTTATCACAACCTACCGGTTTATAGAAAGTAGTCGATTCGATCTCTTCATCCGTAAACCCAATTCCTTTTGCCATTTCAGGATGTGGCTGATATTCTTCCTTACAATTGTT
>JAASTO010000058.1 GCA_021767245.1 Balneolaceae bacterium | reverse complement strand
TCGTTTCATATCAATAAATCTGGTTTATTTAATTATTTAACTAAAAGGTAGGCTTCCTAACTGACATTGAAAAGTTGTTCCATCAGGTTAAATTGTGCCTGCATTTACATATTTCAATGTGTTCTAAGTATTTAGCATTGGAAGGATTGATTTAATAATGTTATAATTCATACCTAAATTTTCGGGTAAAACTTCCTATTTCTATGAATGATTCCAATTGGGACCGGGTACAGTCCATCGTTGATAAACTTCTTGAACTTCCTGAACACGAGCGCGCGCTTTATACCGATAAACTGTGTAAGGGAAATGAACAGCTAAAATCTGAGGTACAGCAATTCCTTGATAATATTTCTGCCTCTGAAGGATGGTTCGAAAATAAAGAACGGTTCAAAAAAGACCTGATGAATGAATTAATGGATGACATGAAACGTATGTCAAAAGATGATTCTTTAGTCGGGAAAAAAGTTGGCGCATACACGGTTATCAAGGTGCTGGGAAAAGGAGGAATGGGTTCCGTTTATCTGGCCGAACATTCTGATAAAGACATTGACCACAAAGTTGCCATAAAGATCATCCATAACAACCATATGAGGCAGAAACACCTGCTTCGGTTTAAGCGTGAGCAAAAAATTCTTGCCGGACTTAATCATCCATCTATCGCCCGATTCTATGATGGAGGTGTGACGGCTGAGGGATTTCCATACATGATCATGGAGTATGTTGACGGGAAACCTATAGATGAGTACTGTTCTGACAATCGGTGTACTGTAAACGACAGAATTGAGCTTTTCAAACAACTGCTAATAGCTATCCGTTATGCCCATGAGAACCTGATCATACACAGGGATATTAAACCGGGAAATGTTTTTGTGGATACTCGAGGCAATGTTAAGGTTCTTGATTTCGGAATTTCCAAGTTACTTGAGGAAGAGACAGAAGACCTGACACAAACCGGTTCAAAACTTTTAACACCGCGATATGCCAGCCCTGAACAGATCAAACAAAAAAATATAACGACCGCCTCCGATCTTTATTCACTCGGTGTGTTGTTTTATGAGATCTTGACGGAAGAAAGATTGTTTGAAACGGATGGGATGACCCGTTACGATATAGAATCCAAAATTTTGAATGAGGATCCCCCTAAACCGAGTCACCGAACCAGATCCGATAAATTAAAGCAGATCCTGAAAGGTGACCTCGACGCCATCATCTTAAAAGCTATCCGAAAAGAACCGGAAGAACGGTATCGCATTGCAAATGAGTTTTATGATGACCTGTGTAACTATCAACATAATCGTCCGGTTAAAGCCCACGCCGACTCACTTGGGTATCGTAGCAGAAAGTTTTACAAGAGGAATAAAAGTATGCTCTACGCAGCCGCCGGTATACTAATTCTGATTGTTGGGTTGTCCGGTTTTTATACCAAAAATATCAATGAACAACGCGAACAAGCTCAATATCAGGCCGAAAGAGCCGAAGAAGTAACCGACTTTCTTGTTTCTATGTTAGAGCTCAATAACCCCACAGAGAATTCGGGGGATGAAATCTCCATTAATGAAGCCTTGCAACGTGGTATTCAATTGCTCAAAGAGGATGACATTTCACCCATAAATTACGCAACTATTTTGGGAACCATTGGAGCTATTCAACTTAACAATGGTGAAATGGAACAAGCAGGAGCTAACCTGAAACAAGCTTTTTATTTTGTAACCGACTCTCTTTCTGTGAACACGGAGAAAAGCCTGGCCATTGGTACAGAATACGCCGAATGGCATCATAATGTTGGAAACACAGAAGAATCGGAATATTACTACCAGCTCACCGATTCATTATACCGGATCAATAAGTTAGATCTCACACTCAGTTACGTAAATCACAGATTGAACTACAGTGATTTTTTAATGGAGCATGGCCGGCATGAGGAGGCCTTGACCGTAATGAGTGACCTCGATGAACACATGAAATCTCATTTTTCACTTGAAAGATCCGGGGAAATAGATCTGCTCGCAAACATTTTTAATAACCGTGGCCGGGCCTATATGAGCATGGGCAACAATAAAGCCGCTATTACAAATCTTGAGGAAGCACTGAATCTAAAATTACAGGTTTTTGATGAAAACAATGCCCGCATTGCCCGCTTATATCATAACATGGGGGTAGTATATGCTTCAAATTCTGAGCACCAAAAGGCCTGGGACATGGCAAAAAAAGCTTACGATATCAGGGTGAAGGTTTTTGACCCAACGCATCAGCTTGTGGGCTCCACCCTCCATTTAATGGGAAATATCTCTCTTCAGTTAGGTAACCATATAGAAGCCTTTGACTACATCAACCGATCGGTTGAAATCAATAAAATTCAGCATGGGGAAACTCACTTTCGTTATGCCCTCGCACTCAGAGAATTTGCCAAGGTATTGAGCGAAACCGAAGAACACGAAAAGGCAAGGGAACAGATAGAAACGGCTCTGTCTATCATTGTAGATAACTACGGAGAAGACCACCCCTATGCCGGTTACATGTTAGTAACTTATGGAGATGTGGAATACAATGCCGGGAATTACGATCAGGCCGAAATCCATACCTCCAAAGCCCTTTCAAATTTCAATAAACATTTTGACCCTAATCATCCTAACATCGGTCAGGTTTATCTCGCTCAGGGTCGGCAAGCTTTCGCTAAGCATAATTACCAAAAAGCTGACACTCTGCTAAATAAATCAAAACAAGTACTCCAACAACATTTTGATGGTTCAAATCCTCTGATCATTGAAGCTGATTCACTGTTGAGCATAAGTAACCGTCAGTTGTCAGCAAAATAAGTTTGGGGATACAATAGGTTTAATGAAGAATGGGACTTAACTCATTCCAGATCGACTCAGCGATAATTCTGTGTCCTGCGGGAGTTGGATGTATTCCATCTTCCTGCATGTAAATGTCACTGCCCCCTATCTTTTCCAACATCATTGGGATAAGTGGCAGGTCATTTTCTTCCGCAAGCTCAGGATACATTTTCTGAAAGTTACTGGTGTACTCCTGACCAAGATTGGGGGGAACCTGCATGCCTGCCAAATAGATCTGAACCTCCGGATATTTTTCCTGCACTTTATCTATGATCTGTTGAAGATTGTCTTTGGTTGAACCAAGATCTATTCCCCTGAGGGCATCATTTCCTCCAAGTTCCAGCACAAAAATATCTACCGGCTTTTGCATTACCCAGTCAATGCGTCGTAATCCTCCGGCTGAGGTTTCTCCGCTTAACCCTCCGTTTATCACCTCATAATTTATGCCTGCTGAATCAATTTTTTGCTGTATCAATGCAGGAAAAGCCTGACTTTTGTCCACTCCCAGCCCTGCCGTGATACTATCTCCAAAAAAAAGAATTCTTTTTTCTTCGGAATTCTGACTCTGAGCTGATAATGACGTAAAAGCAATAAAAATTAAAAACGCGACTAAAGTTCTCATGTAATTAATGTGATAACAATTTGGATTAAAGACCGTAATATTTTGAAACTTTTAAGGAATGTTTCCTCAATAAACCGTTGTTTGGGTCGGTATCATTCAAAAAATCAAAGACGTGTCAAATATACTCGAAGTTCATCAGCTATACAGAAAATTTCAAAGTGGAACCAAGACCTTAACGGTCGTAAATGATATTAATTTTGCCATTCCTAAAGGGATCTCATGTGCCATTGTTGGGCCTTCAGGTTCTGGTAAAACAACCTTGCTTGGGTTATGTGCCGGACTGGATCGACCTACTTCGGGTACGGTTTCACTAAATGGTATTCCCCTCAACCCATTAAATGAGGACGAAAGAGCCAAGGTTCGTAATCAGCATGTGGGCTTTGTGTTCCAAACCTTTCAGTTGGTTCCTACTCTCACAGCCATTGAAAATGTAATGGTTCCACTGGAATTACGAGGTGAGGCCACCAAAGCGGTTCGTGAACGCGCAAGGGAACTACTGGAAAGTGTTGGCCTGGGCAACCGCACCCATCACTACCCTACTCAACTATCCGGAGGTGAGCAGCAGCGCGTGGCCATTGCCCGGGCGTTTATCAACGATCCAAAGATCCTTTTTGCTGATGAGCCTACCGGTAACCTCGACACAGAAACGGGCGAATACATTGAAAATCTTATCTTTGAACTCAATAAAAAAGAAGGTACAACCCTTGTAATGGTCACTCATGATCTGGAGCTGGCAAAAAAATGTAACCGGATCATACACCTCAAAAATGGGATGATTTATGAAGATACCCATGCAGAAATCGCAACTGAAAGCGTAACAGAATAAACCGTATGGGTAATCAAAGATCATTGCTTTGGACTGTTAAAATGGCCTGGCGCGATTCGCGTGCACATCGCTCCAAGTTATTTCTTTTTATGGCTGCCATTATTGTGGGTGTAGCTGCACAGGTTGCTATAACGTCTTTTAGAGCAAGCCTTAACAACAGTATTGAAAATCAAGCTAAGGAGTTGCTGGGAGCCGATCTTGAAGTAGAACAAAATGCACCGTTTCAGGAAGAACTGGTAGCTGTATTGGATTCCCTGGGCGGTGAAGTTTCCACTGCACTAAAATTCAATTCCATGGCTTTCTTTCCTGAAAATGGAAACACACGGCTCTCACAGATCACTGCCATTGAAGGCGATTTCCCTTTTTACGGCGACCTCATTACTGAACCGTCATCGGCTGCTCAGACCTTTCAGAAAAATGGAGGGGCCCTGGTGGATGAACCCGTCATGAGACTATTCGGGCTTCAACCCGGTGATTCGGTGAAGATCGGTCAATTAACTTATGAAATTGAAGGCACCCTGATCGAGATACCCGGTCAGCCGGTTGCCGCATCATTTTTTGGCCCGCGTATCTTCATCCCTAAAGAGAATGTGGAAGCTACCGGATTGTTACAACGGGGCAGCCGCCTGGAATATGTATCCTGGCATAAATTTCCTGCCGGTACAGATATGGTTGCTGTAGATGATCGATTGGACGATCTTAGAGATGAAGCAGGACTACGTTTTGGATATGACACGGTGGATGAGCGGGAAGAAGAAGTCGGGGAAGCCATTTTATATTTATCCAATTTTCTGAATCTCATCGGATTTATCGCTCTCTTACTTGGTGGCATCGGTGTAGCAAGCTCAATTTTTGTTTACATCCGGCAAAAAATTAACACCGTGGCTGTGCTTCGTTGTGTCGGTGTTTCTTCCGATCAGGCCATGATGATTTACCTGATTCAGGCAGCTGCCATGGGATTAGTAGGATCTATTTTGGGAGCTGCGATCGGTTCCGGAATACAACTTTATTTACCGGTTCTGGTTCAGGATTTTCTTCCAGTGGATATCGAGCTCTTTATATCCTGGCCCTCTGTGGCCATTGGGGTAGGTACCGGATTGATCATATCCATCCTGTTTGCCCTATACCCTCTACTGGCTGTTAAAAAGATCTCGCCTCTTTACTCGATCAGAAGTATTCAGATCAACCTTTCAAACCTTTTGTCAACTTACACCAAGGTTATTCTTTCGCTGACCCTTCTGATCTTTACAACTTTGTATGCCTGGCTTATGATCGGTGAGGTACTGCCTGCCTTAGCTTTCACCGGTGGGTTGGTTATCTGCCTGTTTCTGCTCACAGGTTTTGCTAAATTGATCATGAAAGGCTCCCGAAAATTTTTACGGGCAGGATTCTCTTATGAGCTTCGGCAAGGGCTTGCAAATCTTTACCGGCCAAATAATCAGACAACTACTCTTCTTCTAACGTTTGGTCTGGGCGTGACCATGATCAGCTCACTGTACCTGACTCAGGATATGCTGCTAGATCAGATCGACTTTGGCGGACAGGGCGACCTCCCTAACTTAGCCTTATATGATATTCAATATGACCAAAACGAGGGAGTCAACAAAACTATCAGGGAGAGTGGGCATGAGATACTTCAAAACGTGCCGATCGTCACCATGCGTATTCAATCCATAAGAGGAATGACACCTGAAGAACTAAGAGAGGATACAACGACCAATCCCCGGGGCTGGGCATTGAATCGTGAATACCGTTCAACCTACCGTGATTCCCTTTTACCAACAGAATCCATTGTAGAAGGTGAATGGATCGGACAAGCAGAGGGATTTGATCAGATCGTCCCCATTTCAATAGAAAGTGACCAAATGGAAGATCTCGATGTCAGCATTGGCGATACCTTAACGTGGGATGTTCAGGGAATCCCCATACAAACTTATATTGCGAGTACCAGAACCGTAAAATGGGATCAGCCTTCCCCTAATTTCTTTGTGGTGTTTCCGGCCGGTGTCCTGGAAAATGCTCCTCAGTTCTTTGCAACTACTATCAAAACCCAAGGGCGAGATGCCTCACTGGAACTACAACAGAAACTGGTGCAAGCTTACCCAAATGTTTCAGCTATTGACGTAGGACTTGTTTTTGAAACCGTTCAAAACTTCTTGGGTAAGATCACCTTTGTTATTCAATTCATAGGGTTATTTAGCATTATCACGGGTTTAATCGTTCTGGCGGGTTCTGCAGCTACTTCACGTTTTCAAAGGATTCGAGAAGCCGTATTATTGCGAACCCTTGGTGCCTCCAAAAAGCAAGTCGTAAAAATACAAGTCATAGAATATGCCTTACTTGGGATCATGGCCTCCCTGACGGGTTTGACTCTATCGGTTGGTGCAAGTTACCTGATCGGTTATTTTTACTTTGATATAGAATTTGTGCCGAATTTATTTATCATTGGAATTGAAATCATCATTCTTACCGCACTGGTTTTATTGATCGGTTTGATTAATACCCGTGGCATACATAACAAACCTCCATTAGAAGTTCTCAGAGCTGAAGTAGAATAATAAAGAGTATTGCTAAGCGGAACTTTTTTATCTTATGTTGTTTAAAAACAATGAATATCAACTAATGAGATGAGTACTATGAAAACACAAAGTTTAAAATATATAATAATCGGGTTATTATTGGTTCTTCCATTCTCTGCATGTCAGAACTGGAGTAAAACTGCGAAAGGTACTACCATTGGAGCCGGTGCAGGTGCATTAGCAGGAGCTGTGATAGGTAAAGCAGCCGGCAACACGACAACCGGTGCCATTGTGGGGGCAGCTGTGGGTGGAGCTACAGGTGCGGCCATCGGTAACTATATGGACCGTCAGGCGCGAGAACTTGAAGAAGATCTTGAGAATGCCACTGTAGAACGGGTTGGAGAAGGAATCAAGATCACTTTTGACTCTGGTATTCTTTTCGATTTTGACTCCTTTGAACTTAAAGAACAATCCAAAGAAAATATTGCCAAACTATCAGAGATCCTGAAAAAGTATGAAGACACCAACATCATGTTTGGTGGTCATACCGACAGTCGTGGTTCTGAAGCCTACAATCAGGACTTGTCTGAGAAAAGAGCACGTTCTGTTGCAGAGTATGCCGCTTTCACCGGAGTTGATTCTGAAAGGATGACCATTGTAGGTTATGGAGAAGAACAACCCGTGGCAACCAACGATACTGATGCAGGTCGACAACAAAATCGCCGGGTTGAGATCGCGATCTGGGCAAATGATGAACTCAAAAAAGCTGCTGAAGAAGGTCGTATAGGTAACTAATAAACTTTTTAGTTTGTTTTTCCATTTAAAAGTCCTGCATGTTAACATGCAGGACTTTTTTTATTTATACTAATGACTGAACACAATTAATTGACCCTATCCCATGGTAAAAAAGTTATCCAGAAGAATTCCTGTCCCCCATTTTCTTCGTCATAGAAAACATTCCAAAAAACCCGGACAGGCTCCCGGAACCCTGCATTTTACCGGCGAAAAACGGATCGAAAATGTACAACTGAATCTCTGTGATTATGATGTACATCAGTTAGGTGAGTATGATATTTCTAATATTGAAGAAAGTAAACCCTACTTGGAATCTCCCTCAAAAACTTGGATAAACGTATTGGGTTTACACGATGTTGATAAACTGAAAGAGATCTGGGAATATTTTGGACTTCACCCGCTTATTCAGGAAGACATCTTGAATACCAATCAAAGAGCCAAGATCGAGGAGTATCCCGATCAGGTATTTTTCGTACTTCGCATGATGAGTATTGTCGAGGAAACCGGTGAGCTGAATGTGGAACAGGTAAGCATTGTATTAAGCGAGGACAGTGTCTTGTCATTTCAGGAAGATGATTTTCCGATCTTTGAACCGGTTCTTCATCGGTTAAGGAATAATGCTCCAAGACTTCGTAAAGAAGGACCGGATTATCTTGCCTATGCCCTGCTGGATACCGTGGTCGATCATTACTTCAAGGTCATGGAAAGATTAGGGGATGAAATTGAAGTTCTTGAGGAACACATTCTGACCAATGTTGATGACGACATACCTGAACAAATTCATGCTTTGAGAAGAAAGGTCCTGTATTTCAGAAAAGCGATCTGGCCACTCCGTGACAGCCTCAATAATTTACTCAGGGAGGAATCTCCCCTTATAAACGAAGATAATAAGATCTATTTTCGGGATGTTCATGACCACCTGGTACAGATCATTGATGGGATTGAAAACTATCGGGATATGATCATTGGTATGCTGGATATGTATATGTCTCAGGTCAGCAATAAAATGAATGAGGTCATGAAGGTATTGACCATCATTGCCACCATTTTTATACCATTGACGTTTTTAGCGGGTATCTACGGAATGAATTTTGAGTATATGCCTGAGCTTTCAGTAAAGTGGGCTTATCCTGCTGTATGGATAGTGATGATCATCACTACTATTTTCATGCTCATATATTTCAGAAAAAAGAAGTGGCTTTAAAATAAGACTTTAAAACCTACTTGGATTCTTATATCCTTTTTAGAGATATCAAATGTTGTAGACTGAGGCTGATCATCAAAGTCGATGTAATTATACAATTCAGAACGATCATCCTTCTTCAGGTAATGCCCTGAAACATCCATAATGAATCCGTTGCCCAGCTTGATATCAAATCCTGCTGAATAAATCTTGGTATCTCCGGGAGTTAATTCACTTATTGCCGGTTTGAATGAATAAGCTGCGCGAATCCCTGCCTGATCATTAAGTTGTTTGCCAACCCCGATCTTGAAGTTGGTCACTGAATTATAATTCGATTCCATAAAACCGTTCAGGTCTTCCTGCTGTGCCCTCAAATCTACCTCATCCACAAGCCTCAGGTCGCTGTCTGATATAAAGTCGATCTTCATGTTCTCATAGTTAATATACTCAGCTGAAGCTGATACTGAGAAACCAGCAAGATCATTTAAGGCTGCTCCTATCTTAAGTTCGCCGGGCTGTTCAATTCGATACCGGAAACTGCCATCACTTGCTACATCGTAAAAGAATGGTTCTGAGCCATCATCCAGAGAAGTTTCTATGGACGAGTAGTAATTCTCTGAAACTCTTATGGTTGCAGGAAGCATATAACTCGCTCCAATGTTCACGCCTGAAAATATTTTGTAAACGATCCCGGCTCGAAATTTTCCACCATACACATCGATGTCAATCTCATCCTGAACAAATATATTATCTATATCACTGCCTTCTATAAATGTACCGTCATAGTCATTTTGTGAATCGTACTCAAGAAAATCGCGCCGGTAGGTGTATTCTCCTGATACATAACTGGCTGAAAATCCGAAAAACAGGTCTTTCATGAATTCTGTGGCAGCAAAGAAAGAATACTCCCCCATATATGTGGAATGCTTGATATCGGCTTCCTGATCAATTCCCGGAAAGGTGCCCGGTGGGAAACCAATTCTGAAAATGGACTCCAGATAGGTTGAATCAACATCACCCCAATCGATAGCGTAGGTTTGAAAAGCCAGCTCGTTATACTCACTGTTCGGATCCAGAAATGAATCGGTGATCGTATTATCGTTATTCCGCCCGGATACCCGATAAGCATTGTTTGTGGAGGCAGTACGATTATACCCACCTCCAATTACAAAACTTCCCTGCCTTGTTGGGAATTTATACACAAACCCCATATCACCGAGTTTAGTGGCTGAATGTTCTGCATCAATTTCATTTCCTAAATAGGTGTTCTCGGTTTGAGTATTTTGATTGAATAGACTAAATGAAAACTGAGATTCCTTCAGAAACGCCATGGAGGCCGGATTATCCACATAACTACCAAACCCATAACCATCTGCTACAGAAGGCATAAAAGACAAAGGGTTTCCATTCATATTTTGATTGCTGAATTCCAATGCCAGGTTCGGGTAACTGGCAGGACTCAATCCGTTTTGAGCCAGCAGAGAACCGCTAAAATATACTACAGTTACTAAGAGTAGGTATAGTCTCTTCATTGATTAGCCTGATTTAATGATACCGTCTGTTTTAAATGATCCGCTTAGTTCCCGCCGCGCGAACGTTTGCTTGAACCTGAACTTCTGGAAGTACTTTTTGAACTGCTGCGAGTATTTGTACTACGAGTAACGCTTCGAGTTTTAGAACTACGGCTTACATTACTGCTTCTGGATGAAGAGTTGTTGATCGCTTTGCGGATTGTGCGCCCAAACACTGAAGTACTCTTGCTACTTCTAACATTTCCATTTCCAAGTTTCAGATCAAAAGTACCTCTAGGCTGTGCAGTTCTAAATGTGCTTCTGTTATTTAAAAATGAGCTTCTGCTGATATTTACTCTTCTGTTAGTTTCCACCCTTTTTACAGGAACGGAGTACATGGAACGACTGATCCGTGATACAGAAGATCTTTCGATATCATTTCTGCTGTTGCTTGAACTCAGGTTACCTGACCCTCTGCTTCTTGAAGAACTATTATCAGATGACGTCCGGGATCTGGTTACGCCACTGCCTGATCGGTTGTTGGTTCTTGATCTTCCAACGGATGCACCAGAACCTGCATCACCGGATCTTGAACGATTGATGTTATTTCCTGATCCTCGTGATCGGCTAGATCCGCTGCCGGAAGTTCCTCTTGAACGGGTCACGTTTCCTGAACTTCTACCTATTGATCCGGATCTGCCGGTACTTCTGACTCTTGTACTGCTGTTTATGCCTCTGGATCTGACAGATGAACCTCTGGTTCTGGGAGTGTAATCAGACTTTGATCTGCTTCTGTATGAATCTCTGTTGACCAACCCACTGTTTCTTGGACCCTTCCGATACAGTTCAGCACTTCTTCTGTAGCGGTTTGTTCGGTTATAATCGTTGTAGATCACCAGTGTATTATAGTAGGGGTTACCGTAAAAACCTGCGTAACCATAACCAAACGAACTATAGTATGGATAATAGTTATATCTCAAGTAACCAAAATTATCATAGTACCAATATCCGGATGGGCTGTACATGTCGTAAGGCCAGTTAGAGACCCAAAGTCCACTAAATCCACCAAAGTGTAAACCAAATCCGGCTCCCCAAATAAAATGTCTGTGGAATCGATGACTATTCAGGTACCAGCTGTTGTAAGCCCATGGCTTGTAACCATAGAAGTAAGATCTACTTGCATATTTTTGAGCCGCTCTTTCATATCCCCCATCAAAGCCGTCTTCATAACCGTTGCCGTAACCATCTTCATACCCTTTCCAATAGACGTTATCTGCATAGTTATCTTTATACCACTTCTCTGTCTCATAATCTTTATAGTAGATACCCGCTTCTTCCAGTTCAGCATAGTCTTCATCATAGTAATCAGCCGAGTATGCTTTACGGGCCTGCCCCTCTCTGTACTCATCGTAGGCGTAAGACCTTACTGCATCCGGATTCTCTCTTCCATCCTCAAATCCATCCCAGGCATAATAATCTGAATAGCGATCCTGTTCACCTGAAGTTCTGTCGTAAGCCTGAAATTGTGTATAGCATCCCGAAAAGAGAAATGGTATAACTAATAGGGACAGTCGGTTAAATAATGTTGGAGCTTTCATGGGTCTCACCTTCTAAGTGATTATTAATTTGTACACTGAATATGCAACATAAGAAAGAGAAAATAAGTCACATGATAATGTTAGGTTAAATTTCTCCTCTCAATGATTTCGCGATCACTTCTGCTTTAGAATTCACATGCAGTTTTTTATAAATATTCCGGATATGAGCTCTCACTGTATCTATAGAAATATCATATCGGTCTGCTATTAGCTTATAACTCAATCCATCCACCAAACCGTTCACAATATCCTGTTCACGATTGGTGAGCATACTGTCTTCATTCTTTTTGGGAGCTTCCTCGTTAAAATGTGAGATCACTTTTCTGGCGATCTGCGGTGACATAGGTGCTCCTCCTTTCAGCAGGTTTTCAATGGATTCCTTTATCTCAGGCAGTGATGTATGTTTGAGTAAGTATCCCGACGCACCTGCTTTCAACGAATCGAAAATCTTGTGTGAATCATGGTAAACCGTCAACATGATGATCTCTATATCCGGGTATTTACCTTTGATAACTTCCATACCCTTGATCCCAGACATGCCCGGTAGCTGTATATCCATCAGCATCACATCCGGATGTTTGTGCTCTTCAAGATATTCCAGCATCTCTTCTACAGAATCTACCGCAACCGGACATTCCATATCTTTCTGCATATCAAGATATCGCTGTATTAGATCTCTGATCTTTTTGTTGTCTTCTACAATTCCGATGATGGCCATAATGTCACCTTTGGTTCGGTTTTAAAGTTCCTTTCACGGTGATCGAGAAACCGTTCTCTGTTTTAATATTAATATCTGCTCCGATCCTTTTTGCTCGCATTTCCATGTTACGAAGTCCGTGTCCTGTTTTTTTGGTTCCTTTTCCCGTATTGCCGTTATCAAATATATAGAATTCAAAGCTTCCATTTTGATTTTCCATTTTAATGACCACCCTATCCCCATTAGAATACTTGGCGATGTTGTTCACGGCTTCCTTGAAGATCAGGTATAAATTCTCCTTAACCGATACGGGCAGTTTGTTATCCATATTAAGGTTATCAAAATCGTACCACACATCCATGTTTTTCTTTTCAAGGGTGTTTAACACATAATCCTGCATACGATCGGTTAAGTCACCCAAGGTATCATTCCTAGCGTCGATCGACCATACAATATCGTCAAGGCTGGATACGATCTTTCGGCACTGTTCCCCGATCTGTGCTAAGGATTTGCGAATCTCTCCCTGAACTTCGCCGGCTTGTAAAAAGTCTGATTGAAGTGCGATCTCGGTCAGGCTAGCGCCCACATCATCATGAAGATCACTCGCTATTCGCACCCGCATCCGTTCAATATCGATCATTTTACGGGCCCTGTAGTAATTGTAGAATAGATAGATGATCCCAATAACCACAGAGGCCATAAGTACCCAGAACCACCACTGCATCCAGAATGGGGCTGAAATGACAAACTTCAGTTCCTCTACATCAGGACTCCATGCTCCATTAATATTTCTGCCATGTATTCTGAACGTGTAATCACCTGGCGGGAGTGATGGATATTTCACACTTCTACCGTTTGTTCTCTGCCAATCAGGATCGATTCCACTTAAACGATATTCATATAGGATTTGATTAGTAGCAGAATAATTGATCCCTGTGTAATTGATTTCTACATAATTTTCTCTGTGTGATAACTTGAATTCACTGTCCGGTTCGTATTCCCTACCCGAGGCATTAACTCCGGTAATATGAACTAAGGGGGGCACCTGACTAACTTCATATCGTTCCGGAAAGAAACGGCTGAACCCCTCAACCGTACCAAACCACATGGAACCCTGACTGTCTTCATACACAGCTCCAAGATTCAACTCGTTGGTTATCAATCCTAATTCTTTATTAAGGATCTTAAAACTCAGATTTCGGTTTCTTTCATTGGAGTTAAAATACGTTTCTCTTTCAAACCGTATTACTCCAGCCGTTGAACCGATCCAATAATAACCCTGAGAGTTCTTATGAATGAAATAGGATACATCGTCCGGAAGGCCATCTTCTACGGTAATACTCTGAAATTTCAATCCATCGAACCAGGCGATCCCGCCAAATGTTGCGGC
>JAASTO010000252.1 GCA_021767245.1 Balneolaceae bacterium | reverse complement strand
GGTACACTTATTGAATTTGTGGAAACACATAAAGTACCGATCATGAAAAAATTCGGCTGGTACATAGACATGACCAAGCGCGATCCCCGAAAAAACCTACCAAACTGGATGATCAGTGCACTTAGATTTAGCAGGATGAAGGGGTGAATGTTTGAGGCTGGCTGGTATTCCGAGACTCTTAATTCATTCCGTTTGGTGGAGTTAACGGCTCCCCTCCTTCCAGTTCATCTCTGTCTTCCGGCTTAATTTCATTCAAATAGTATGAATTGTTTTCTTCATCATACTCTATTTGCCACCTTTTATTTGTTACATACATATCCATAAAACCAGATAGTCGGCCATCCCTGTAAATCAAAGTGGCTAAACCCGTTTCCTGATCCCCAATTACAGCAGAGATAGATTTGATACCGGGTATATTTTCCTGAATTCTTCTTATGATGAGTTGATACATCTCATCTGTCTCATTAACATCAATTCTTAATGTATCCCCGGCAGCTACTTCTGTAATACCGTTCAGCTTAGTGCTTACATAGATTTTAGCCGGTTCTGCATTTTTTTCGGTTGTGTTTTTTTTCTCATTACCACACCCTAATTGAAGTAATAACAGAGTACCTATCAACAATGCAGGACAGATCTTTTTATTCAAATTCATGTTACTTTATTAAAACCATTTGCTTTGTTAATGTTTGCCTACCCGTTTTTAACTGATAGATATAAATGCCACTTGATAGTGTTGAAGCATCAAAAACCACATTATGTGTGCCCGCGCTGACACGTTCATCATTCAATAAAGTTGCCACCTTCTGCCCCTGAATATTGAATACTTCCATATTTACTGTTTGTGGCTCCGTTAAGCTATAACTGATCGTTGTGTTGGGGTTAAAAGGATTGGGATAATTCTGAGCCAGCTCCATTTTAATGGGCCTGTCTTCCACTTCGTTTGATACTCCCACACCTACATTCAACGTAATTGGCACTTCGATCATAGGAGATGCCGGATCATTGGTTTTCACCTTCATTATAGTCTCATAAGTTCCAGAACTCACGCCTGCGGTATTAAACTCAAGATCGATCTGACCGGTTTCACTATCAAAGACTATTCCACTTGGGTCAGGTGCTGCCAGCCAACTGTAAGGTGATTTCATCTGCTCCACTCTTATGTCATCTACATTGATAGCGGTTCCGATCTGTTGGTTTCTGTGTAAGACCTGAACGACTCCCGGAGTAAACCCACTAAGGTAACTGTTGGATGCCAGCAAACTTCCATCATAGTAATAATCAATGCTTTGATTGTCTGTGTTATAGATGATCTTTAATTCGTGATAGATATTTGGTGTTACAGAGCCATAAATCCCTAAAAATGTCCTTTGTCCACTTTCATTTATGTCAGCCAGAAAAATCCCTCCCTCACTTATTATTACGCCGGCTGACATATCACCGGTTTTACCATCATTTATATAGAAGTCGAACGTTTCACTTAAAGCACCTGATCCGGTGAGTGAGAAATTTATGGTTACCTCATAGTTTCCAAACAGCCTGTAACCAAAAAATGGAGAAGCTATAAATTTCGTCCCCCCTCCCGAGTATGCTATACTTAAGTTTTGGCTACCTGTTTTTGGGTTTGTGCTTGAAATAGAAAACTCTGTATCGTTCAGGGACCTCCATTGGTTTTGTCCTAAGAATGTTCCGGTTTCAAAGCTTTCAATTGACTCAAAGGATGTCTCATAGATCAATTCATTTGTATTTACTTTACTTCTAATGCCTGATGAACGCTGTGAAAAGTTATATGGTATCGTTGTCATAGAAGGCATATCCACAGGTTCTATTGTCTTCAGATTACTTACTTTAGCCCGTTTCCCAACTGTATTGCCCGGGAAATCAAAGTCAATATCCCACATCAAATTACTTGATCCATTATTAGAGATATCAACTGAAACCATCAGCTCATCTTCCTGATTCAGATTTACATCGATCTGTTCTGTTGATAATGCTGCAACCGGAGAATCTTCCATTGTAGTTCTGTACCCTGAGATCGTTTTTTTGATCTCACGCATACTCAGAGCGTTATCCTCAGGGGTTCTGTTATTGGTTGTACCCGTTGGGAATCCCAGCCAGGTTAAATCCGGACTGGAGAATATTGGAGCCTGGTTCAGTCCATCCGCGTATGCCATAACGGTATGAAAGTTATTGGTTTGATCCTGGAAACCCACAGAATAATGGAATAACCCCCCGGCTTCTGTGGCAGGTGATTGAGCCTGTGTTCTCGCGTGTGAGTTACCCATGTTGTGGCCTATCTCATGGATCAAAGTAAAGCCTCCACCTACTTGCTGTACACGATTCAAATTAAAACCAAATTGCGGGTTACCCCCTGTACTGCTGAGCCTCCAACCTAGCCCGCCGGTATCAATAATTCGTGCGATCAGGGATACTATATCAGCCCCATATTGATCTCGCAGGTCATGAACTTCTTCCATGTGACCACTAAACTCATTATCCGGGTCATCAAAAACCGGATCACTGTCATCCTGAGTTAATCTTCTTAATCTGACTCCTGATTCAACCCCATCATTGATCTCATCGTAACTTGTTCTATGTGTGTGAACCAACCGAAGTTCGATTCCCGTTTTACTGTTATCAAGGGCCGTTTGTGATAACGTCATAGCCTGTGACATCACTTCAAAAATATCCCGGTAGCTTGATTCATTAGCTGCCCAATCCCTTGCCGCATTGGTATATACCAACATCAGGTCAATGGTAACACTGTCATCTATGGAAGATGTGATCAGGGAAGGCTGGTATTGCTCTGTTTGCCGGGCTGTTTTTGACCTATTCTCATCATTACTTGAATAATCATAAAGTGGTGCCACAAATTCACTTGAATCTTCGTGCAAACCACATGCTAAATTGCCTGAGCTTTGCTCTCCTGATTCCTGTATAAAGTTTTCATTTCTATCTTTATCATAAGACAACATCAGGCTTCGGTCATGACTTTCATGCAACAATCCATTTATCCCGCCATTATGATAAGTGAAACTCATCACACCTTGATCAACTCCCTTTCTTTTTGCTATTACAGATATATAACCGGGGTAATATTCTGAAACTCTGGTAACCTCATATTGGTGAATACGATCCGAACTGAGTGCAAACTGAAACACCGACCCTCTTGTCAGGTTTTTCTCAGTAAAGTACTCTTCGTTAAGCTCATAATAGACCTTTTCGGGCTCATTATTTTTATATTGTATTTCTGAGCCTATCTCATTCAGAGCTATGACACCTTGGCTTTGAGCCATCATAACAACATTGAAAGAGAACACTATGAAGAGTGTTAGTAGCAAATTTTTCATTTATACTATATTTATTTTTGTAATTACTGCAATATCATAATTCATTAACAATCTTGCTTGAATTAAGCAAAACGATCGGCTAGTCGGTTTATGAGATAGCCGCTTTCCTCAAGTGCCTGGGTGGCAAACTTTCCGAAGAAATCGGTAACCCCTTCAAATTCCCTGATAAAGCCTTCTCTGTCATTTTCCTCGACTAATTTTGCGAGTTTCT
>JAASTO010000251.1 GCA_021767245.1 Balneolaceae bacterium | reverse complement strand
CTACTTCTACAATATTAGCTTCGGGTGCGGGACCTAAGCCTCCGCCGTCATTATCATCACCGCAAGCCATGAAGGTCATGGACAGTACGAATAACGATGCAACAAATAATGTAAATCTCGATGAATAGTAATGTGATTTCATTTGTATCGATGTTTGAAAGTTAATGTTCACATTCAATACACATGAAAAAGAAGGGATGACTAGTCTTTTCCGAAATTATTTTTAAAAAGTCAGCTCTATAGCCAGTGAAGGTGTAAAACCTGGAAGCGTTCGGGTATTTCTGTTGTAGTCAACATCATTTATTGACCGTAATTGTGGCTCAAGGGTATAAAAGACAGGGTTGGTTCGGTCCAATACGTTCACAAGATCTACTTTGGTTTCGAGCTGCACATCATTACCCAGATCCAGAGAGTAGTTAAAACCAAGATCCAGCTGTAAGTGGTATGGTAAGGTGTCATTTTCGGGCGAGGATAGGTCATAACTGCCAAAGGTTGTTTCGCCATGAATACCCAGGTAATCGTAATATGCTTTGTTATAAGCCCAATATCTGACGGGAGTCCATTCCAGATTTACCAGTGCATTGAAATTTCTGAATGCATTCCAGTTTATAAAAGAGGATAAAGAGTAAGGTTCACTCCATTCTGTGTGAACCATTCTATTATTGAACCGATCATCCGTTCTTTCCTTTGAAATATTGACTTGGTGAGTTACACTGAGGGTTAAATTAGGATCCTCAAGTATAAATTTCGTGGAAAGGGATCCGCCATACGCAAAACCCTTGGATTGGGAAAAATAGGAATTTTGATCTTGCAGCTCATTTCCGGGTAGTACCTGAGGTTTAAGAAGTTCATGATAGTTAAGGCGCCAGTTTACCGGTTTCCATTTGTAGAATGATTCTAATGATAACACAAAAGCATCTGATGTGGAAACTGACCAGGTAAATGCCGTGTGGTAGGCTCTTGGAACTTCAGTGGTGCGGTCGTTAGCCTGCCAGAAAGTATAGGAAGGCAGGAGTGCACTTGGACCAAAACTAGCAAGGTCAAACCGATTGATAAATTGATGATAAACTCCTGTAGAAAATTTCAGGCTATGATATCCGGTCCTGGTTTCATTACTTAAATGTTCAAGAGTTAGCCGGGGCTCAAAATGAAAGGTTTCACTTTCGGGTAGATAAGTACCTCGTGTACCAAATCTCACCTTAGTCTGATTACTCAAATTATGTGTAACCTGGCCAAATGAACTCAGAATAAAAGAGTTTCTTGAAGTCGTGGTTGGAAAGTAGAACAGATCGCTTAATGTAAAATCATACGTCACTAATTTTGGATCGATACCGGCCTTAAACACAGTACTTGAGCTATGATTGTAGGTAATTCCGGTTTCAATACTGAACATAGATATATAATTCTGATTTGCACTCACATCATTCAGGATTTCAACATCCGAGAAATAGTTGAAGGCCTCTTTCGGTTCAACCCCGCTTGCAGCCAGATCATCATCACCGATCATTTGGTAATTATTCTGAAATTTCGATGAAGTGAAGTAGGTTTTGAACCACCAGTCGGATCTGGCGTTAAGAATTCCATGGTGGTCCAAATTGACCATTAGGGTATTTTGGGTGGTTCGGTCTTCTGAAAACACATAATTAGGTTGCTGTGAAACTACATTTTGGCGTTCAGAAAGCAGGCGGGTATCAATAATACTTTTTCCCAGATAGGCCGATAGTTGAGTAGATGAATAATCGTCAGTTCGATCTATAGCAAAATGAATGTCATAAAATTCCACATCAGAATCCTGCACTCTTGATTGGTAGTGAGCAATATCAGTTTCACTGCCCATAATGAAGTTTTGGATGAGGGGGTCGAGTTGATTCCATTGGTCGAAGGTGGAGTTTAGGTCCGGGGCTTCATAGATATCCCAAATATTATACCGGGCTGCAGCCATAGATCTCCATGTATTTTTTTGCGTAAGTGGAATCTCAATCCTTGCATTCATGGCATAGGGATCAGCTTGCAGGGTTGAATGTGTCATTCCCGGGGCATTGATGTCGTGACTGAAATCCACGAATCCCGAAAGAGCACTGCCAACTTCAGCTCCAAAACCTGATTTTGACACATTAACCCGGTCAATGGCGTAGGGGCTGAACATACCAAAGGTATTTCCGGCAACTGTTGAGTTGTAAATGGGAACTCCATCCAGTTTGATGGTGTGATCTCTGGAGTCGCTTCCCTGAATGTTAAAGGTTTGTTGTGCAGCTGAAAATGTAAGCCCGGGAAAGGCTTTAAGCGATTTGACAGCATTACGGTCTGTCCCAATGTAGTTGTTCTTAATACGTGAGTAAGAGGGGCCTTTTTTACTATCTCTGTAATTAAATATCGGAGTATTACTGCTTACTACCAGCGGTTCCATCATATAACTCTTAGGCCGCAGTTCTATGACGGTGAGACCTTCGGCATCAGGACCGATCATAACGGTTCGCTGATCAGCTTCATAGCCTATGTAGGAAGCACGTACTTTGTACTCACCGGATAAAAGCGAAGAAATATTGAAATAGCCATTTTTGTTGGTTGCTGTAGCTCCGTTCGCATCCGCTATAAATACACTGGCATTGACAAGCGGTTCGCCAGTTTCGGCATCACGAACATAACCGGCCAGGCTGCCATATTGTGATCTTTTGATCGGAGAAGCCGTAATAACATATGTTCCGGTAGATAATATCACATAATCCATATCAGAGAAAGAGAGGATCTTTTTTAAGATCTCATCTACCGGTTTATTGCGCTCATTCAGGTAAACAGGGTTTTGAAGGTCGATTTTTGAATCATATGCTATATCTATGTGCGATATATTAGATAACTCAATGAGTGCTTCCTCTATGGTAACATTTCTGAGCGTTAATGAATATAACCTGTCATCTCCCTCTGATGTTTGAGCAAAAACGGGCTGACTTAAAAAGAGTAACGCAGTTATGAGAAGGAAAGCTCTCATATCAGTTGGCCGAAATTCTGAAACCGTTATGGGTTTTTTGGTAACTCAACCCTTTGATGGTACAAATGTCTTGAATGATCGATTCCGGGTCGTTAGGTTGGTGATAAAAAGCGGTAATATTTTCACTCTGCAGTGAAAGGTTTTGATCCCGCTGTATGAGTATATCAAATCTTCGCTCAAGTATATTGAAGGCTTCGTTTAAGTCATCATTCTGAAATGCAATGTTATTAGAAAGCCAGGCCAGGATATTATCGAGCTCTGCAGACGTAGAAGTGATCTCAGATGATTCAGTTATAACGGCAGTTTCGTTTTGGTTTAATACCAGAGATCGGTTGTCGGTTAATTCTGTGAATTCAACAGAACCTTCTGCTACAGCCAGCTTTGCTTTTGAACCGGATGATACTCCCCAGTCCGTCAAATTAAATTCAGTTCCTAATACTTTGACTACACTATTTGCCGTGGTTACTGTAAACGGGTCTTCAGGATCACTGTAAACATCAAAATATCCTTCTCCGGTGAGAGTTACATTCCGCCTCAGGTAGTCATAAAATCTAGAGTAGGTCAATTCTGAACCGCTATTCAGGGTAATACTGGT
>JAASTO010000250.1 GCA_021767245.1 Balneolaceae bacterium | reverse complement strand
TCCCGGCGGATCATTTTTCTGACATCATTCAGGGCACGTTCGGCAAATAATCCATCCTCATAATACTGCCAGCCCGGGATCGCATTCATGAACAACAACCCAAGTTCATCAGCTGCTTTCAGGAAGGAGGGATCCGGTGGATAGTGGGCGATACGAATAAAGTTGAAACCGGCTTCCTTGATCTTATAGGCATCCCGATACTGCGCTTCATCCGACAACGCATAACCGATATACGGATAGTCCTGATGCCGGTTCGTTCCGCGTAAATAGAGTCGCTCACCATTCAGCGTAAACTGATTGTCCTCATCAAACCCAAAGGTTCGGATTCCAATGCGCTGCTGCTCGCTGTCAACCAGTGTTTCACCGTCAAATAGTTGCACCGTCAGGTCGTATAGATAGGGCGATGTTGGAGACCAAAGATTGGGCGCCTCCACCAAAAGCTTCTCGGTTTGCAGGGTATTGGAACCGGAAGAAACCGTCATTTCTGCCTCGGCTTCCTTCACGACCTTGCCCTCAGCATCACTAAGAATATAAACCAATCTCGCATCCACCGATTCGGGCCGTAAATTCTCCACATCGGTTTGAACCGAAACGGTAGCCTGCTCATCCGTTACATTTTCATAAGACACCATCAATCCTCCGGCAGCCACCCGGTTGGCTTCAACCGGATCCGGGATCCTCAGCTTGTCTTCAATTACCAGATACACATCCCGGTAGATCCCTCCGTAATAGTTGAAATCAAGCACTTCGATTGCTTTACCCGGCGGTATGGTGGAGTTATCCTCATTATTCAATTTGACCAGCAGAACATTTTCCTCCCCATAGTTTACCGCCTCAGAAATATTGACCACAAATGGCAGATACCCACCGGCATTATAACCTACCTTTTCACCGTTGAGGAAGATCTCAGCCTCATGCATGGCTCCCTCAAACTTAAGCGTGATATGCTTGCCTTCCATCTCCGGCTCTACCGTAAAGAACTTGCGGTAAAACATGTCTCCCTGCCACTGCTGATCCTCGATCACCAATGGCTCGATGTTGGCCGTATGCGGCAATCGGATCTTCTCCCATTGCAAACTATTATCTGAACGCACAAACAAAGAAGGAGTGATCGTAGTATCCATATCCTTTACAAATTCCCATTCCGTATTGAAATCGAAATGAGTTTCTACCGTTTTGACCTCGGATGTGCTACAAGCAGTGAATTGTACCAAAAGCAGCAGTAATCCGGCTCCACGTAACATTATTTTGATCGGTTTCTTCATCTTTGTGAACACTTGTTTTCCGTAGTTATTCATTTTCATAATCATGACTCATGTAATCAAATCCAACATGGGTATTCCCCTGAAAATCGAACAGGGTATTGTTTTCCCAGGAGGAACCGGTTCCCCATAGATCTTTCAGGTTTGAAGTAATCCAGGCCGGCTCCCAATAAAATACCCCACTGCCACCGCCATCTTTTACTTCATTGATCATCTCTATCATGAAATCACGCTGACCTTCCTGTGTGGCCGGATATCCGTCAACCAGGCTTTCCGTGTAGAAAATATTCCCGTAATCATCGGCTCCTTCCAGTGTCCACGGGTAAGCCGTTTCCAGGATCATCACTTCCCGGTTATAATCGTTTTTGAAGGTCTGCACGTAATCTGAGATCTCCTGCAGGGGTACATCAGAGTAGGGAGTGTAATATGAAAAACCGACGATCTCGAAATCTTCAACCGCACCCTCCGTTGTCACCTGATCGAACCAATAGCCTACGTTTTCAGGCTGGGCAATGTGAAGCATCACCAGGATCTCCTCTCCGCTTTCATTTTCAATATCCCTCACCGCGCTGATGCCGCTGTTGATCAACTCCCCGAGTTCCTGCCAGGTGGCATCTTCATACACCGCTCCGTAAGGATGTACCATCCCGGAGTTCGTTTCATTCCCGATCTGTACCATCTCAGGCAACAGATCCTGATCGCTCAGTGTTTTCAGGGTGTTGTACGTATAGTTATAGACTGAGTCCACTACGTTTTCAAATGATTCACCGGCCCAGGCATCCGGCACTTCCTGACTGGCCGGATCAGCCCAGATATCTGAGTAGTGAAAATCGAGCAGCACCTTCATCCCCTCATATTTGGCTCTTTGGATCCCAAGCGCTACATCGTCAAGATCGTGGTAAAGTGGTTTGTCCGGATCTTCATAAGCTTCTTTAATCCACTGTGGATCATGAAATAGCCTGAACCGAACCACATCGGTGCCTTTATCGGCAAAGATCGCGTAAGGACCTGCTTCAACCCCGTCATCCTGATACACCCCACCATGATCCAGGATCTGATTCACGTACGACAGATCCGCACCCATCACAAAGGCAGAAGGGGCAACCGGCTCGCCATTGCCATTTTCATTGTCATTATAGTCATCCTCAATATCATGAGATGAGCAGGCCGTAAGAAGCCCCATCCCTAAAAGGAAGAGCAGCATATTATTCTTATTCATGTCAGCAGTATGTCTGTTGGGCCTCAAGGCCATTTCGGTTCCTGAGACCAGGATGTTAACGTTAACATCATTAATATACTATCAGACTGTGAAGAGTCAAAGAATTATCGGTTAGAAGAATGATATTCATTTGAAACTCCAACCATAAGTGCATTTGGCTGAGATCAATGAGCCCCACAGGAAGAGCGGATCTTTATTTGAGTGAGAACTTCCACGTTCTCAACCGATTCATTTTCTCCGTTTATGATACTCAACAAGGTCTCGGCCGCTTTCTTTCCTACCTCATAGGCCGGTTGATGGACGGTGGTCAAAGGCACCGGAAGCAATTCAGCCCGAATGTCGTCAGAAAAGCCAACTATGGCGATGTCGTCGGGGATATCCAGACCCTTTTCCCGAATTGCATCTATGGCTCCAAACGCTGCCGGGTCGTTGATAGCAAATACCGCTCTTGGCCGTATGTCTTCCGGCAGATCCAGCAGCTTCATCATCGCTTCATACCCGCCTTTTTCCTGTAACCCGGACTCCACGATCCACTCATCCGCTATCTCAAGCTGATTTTCTCTCATGGCTTCTTTAAATCCCTCCAGTCTTCGGCGACCAATGGACAAACCCTGTGCCCCCTTCAGGTGAGCGATCTTTTTGTAACCGTGATCGATAAGATGCTGGGTGATCTTCTTTGCTGCAGCTTTATCATCCACCCCCACACAACTGAAGCCCGCCTCATACATGCAACGGTCAAAAAATACTACAGGCAATCCGCTGGAACGCAGCTCCTCGAAGTAACTCAGATCCGACGTAAACTGTGAACAGGAGATCATGATACCATCCACCCGTTTTGAGCGCAGGGTTTCGATCGCGGCTTTTTCACGCTCGGTATCCTCGGCTGAATGGGTGAGAATAAGCTGATAATTTTCCTGATAGGCTACTTCTTCTATCCCTCTGATCACCTCAGGGAAAAAAGAATGAGAGATCTCCGGAACCACAACCCCAATGGTAAACGACTTGTTAGATACCAGGCTTTTGGCCAGATAATTAGGCGTGTATCCCATGCTTCTTGCTTTCTCCAGAACCTTCTTCCGGGTCTTTTCATCCACATTCTTTTTGTTGTT
>JAASTO010000249.1 GCA_021767245.1 Balneolaceae bacterium | reverse complement strand
TATACTTCCACCTCAGAAATTGACTGCCCATACCTATTGATCACAAATCCATACATCAATATTAAAGCCATGAACACATACTGACCCCATGCCACATAACTGACACTGAGTGAGTCTGAGCCAACATACGGTAGCATCAAAAAGAAAACCGTAAAAAACCACCAGGCGGTACTTACAGTAAGTAATCCGAATTCTCTGATCGCATATACAAAAATTATGGCTATTCCTATATAGATTCCCATATCCGTCCATACCGAACCATTTGTACCAATCAGCCGGCCTAAAACAGTTATACTAATGCCTATCAAAATCACAGATAAGGCACTTACCAGCCAGTCCCGTTTGATGCAGCTTTTCAGAATGGAGTAAATGAAGCCGATCTGTCCGGTAGCAACCAACCAGGTAGTGGTCCAGGCACTCATGTTGATGGTCAATACCTTTGGTTTAATACCGGCTTCAGCAAAACCAAACTGACTGTCTGCCTGTACAAAAACAACATCGCATGCATAGGCTAACACCGACATCATACCGATCACAATTCCACCTAATGCAATCCCTTGTACAAGTCCAGCACCGGTTTCACGCAGAAAGAAATTGCGCTGCCAAAGGGCGTCCACCAGATCCACTTGTTTCTGATTTTGTGACCGGGCTAAAGCTTCCCAGCTTATATACGCAAGTGAAGCATACAGGCCTACCACCAATCCAAAAAGTAAATTATTGATGGTACCAATAAAAACACCGGTACTACTCAAAAACGGGTCATAACTATTCATAAAGAAGATCGCCCGCCATCCGTATGTACCCAAAAACATGAGTGCAAAAATTGCCAGAGCTCGCCGCCACTCAACTTTGCCTTTGAAAATATTCCTGGTTCCAACGGCAAAGATCAGGATCACCAGAATAAATAGAACTGAAAACAGTACATACGAAAACTCTAATTCATCTTTGGATTCTTCTCCACCACCTGAAGAAAGTGCATGTGGTTCAAAGGCATTTCTGGCCTCAAATGAAGTAATACTGAACCCAAATTCAGTTCTAAAACCGGCTTCATTATTTAACTCACGAACTACAGGAAGTAATTCCAGGGTTAGAGTTTCAGGACTCTTCATAACTCCAGCTTTTCGCTCCCATTGTATTCGAAGAGCTTCGCCAGATGAATTTTCTGAAAGATTCCGTTGAGGATTTTGCCCTTCGTTAATCACATTACCATTCGTATCAAACAGATCTTGTGTTAATTCATATTCTTCGAGGTTGTAAGAAAAGATATCCTGAATTATATGAGTTGCAAGAGCAAGTAATGAATCACCTTTAATAAAAGTAGGATTATGGTTTTCAGGATTACTTCTCAGTCTGATAACCCGGCCGGCATTAGAAACATTGAATTTCAGACTGCCTGCATCTTTAAAAAGTTCTTCGGTTGATGCAAATGCACTGCTGCTGTTATATGGCGTACCGAGAACTGACTCCCAGCTTTGCAAATGCAGTGCTGCCTGATTGAGTTTTGCAGGCTCAACCTCATTTCCCATTGTGTCAGTAAGGATGTCATAATACTTTAAGTGCTGCTTCCTCATTGACATTATAGCCAACGAATCAGCCGAAAATCCCAATTCAGGTGCCAATGCCTTTATGGTCTGCTCTACCTGATCCTTACTTTCACTGATTGCCCCTGATGCAAAATAATCGATCTGAGGTCGCAGAAAAATGAACAAAATGATTCCCGCAAAACCACTAAACAGTAATATGTAGGTACGTTTGTCTATCAAAAGTAAATTGCCCTATTCTATTTCCGAATTAAAATCACTCAGATTTTTTTACTCAACTCTGAACGAAGCTACGATATTTATTCAGCTTTGTTGCTTACAATTTTAAGCAAATTTACTTACCCCTTTCTTTCGAAGGTAACCTGAAATACGCTTCCGGAATTTTGATCTCTTTCAAGGATCGTAAATTCTGCATTTAGCTGGCTGCTAAGAGTTTTGATCAGTGTAGCACCTAAAGATTTCGAATTATTGAATTCATGAATATCGACCCCTTGCCCGTCATCCGTAATGTTCATTCTTACCAGATCACCCTCCATCTTCACTTCAACGACAATTTTCCCTTCCTTTTTACCATTAAATGCATGTTTGAATGCATTCACCACTATTTCTGTGATCATTAACGAAAATGGTATAGCCTGATTGATACTTAATGCCAAAGGATCAATTTTGGTCTCTATCTTGATCACTCGGTCATCGCGTAAAAGCATGTTACTGATGGCTTCCATGAGGTCAGAGATATATTTATCATATTTAATGTAAGCCAATGATTCATTCTCATAGAGCATCTCGTGAACCAATGCTATAGATTGAATCCGAAGCTGACTATCTGCCAGGGCGTTCTGAACATCAGAATTCTTGGCATTGAAACTTTGTAACTGCAGTAAGCCGGATACTACGGCCAGGTTATTTTTTACCCTGTGGTGTATCTCAGCCAGCATCACTTCCTTTTCTTTTAAGGACTCTCTGATCCGGCGTTCTGCCTGTTTCCGTTCGGTTATATCACTCGCTACCGCCACGCTGCCAACTTTAGCCCCACTATTATCCACCAACTCCGCCTCAGAAAATAATACCGGTATCGTTCGAGAATTTTTATGCTTAAGTGAGAATTCAAAACTATGATCACTCTTTCGCTTTTGTTCATACACCGTCCCCATTTCACTGACATTATAAAAATGAGTCAGTGGCTTATTTAACATTTCTTTATTTGAATAGCCGGTCAGTTTTGCAGCTGCCGTATTGGTTCTTACCAATTTTCCGTCTGTATCGGCCACAAAGAGTGCTTCTTGTATCGACTCAATAATATTATCCAGATAAGCTTTTGACACCGTTGATCTTTGAAGACTTTCCGCCATAGTGTTGAAAGCTTTTGCCAGCTCCCCTATTTCATCTTTGGTGCGATGATTAATGCGCTCATCAAGGTTACCTTCACCTAACTTTTTGGCTGAACGACTTACCTTCTCAAGCGGACCGGAAATAGATTTATAGATATAGACCGCTAAAACCAGAGCAAATAATATTGATAGAGCTGTAGCAATGTAATTAACAAGAGAGGCTTCTTTTAAAGATTGATTTAAACTCTGATTTCTAACCTCCTGAACATCCAGCGCATATCTTCTGGTTTTTGATATTTCAGGAATAATATTGTTTCTGAAATAGGGCTCAATAGAAGTAATGAACATTAAATTCGCCTGATCTGAGTTTTCAGATCCCAGATCTAACCATTCCCTGGCTATGGATCGGTACACCTTATAACTTTTAAACAGATTGGTCAGATCCTGTGGCAGTTGCTCCTTTTCATTTATCAGTACCTCCAGTTTTGCGAATGCCTCTTCAAAACTCGATAACTCAGTTTCAAACTTTTCGGTGAGATCCACAACTGAAGGTAACTCCTGCACCGTAGAATAGGTAGACTCGATCTGATAAGCTTCCCGGATACCATTCAAAAAGATGAGACTTTGATACAAACTCCTTTCCAATTCCCCTGTGTGCATAACCACACTTGATGCGTCATTAACGGTATTTAGCTGGGCCTGTCGAATTTCACCTGTATA
>JAASTO010000057.1 GCA_021767245.1 Balneolaceae bacterium | reverse complement strand
GTCATTACCATCAATGTTAAGAAGAAAAGCGGCGGTAACCTCATTGAAACCTCTGAAGCCAGTATGGCTATCATACAGGAACTGCAGGAAACCCAGTTTCCCGAAAGCCTGAATATCACCATTACCGGAGATCAGTCGCAGGATACAAAAGACAGTGTTTCTAACCTGTTCAATACCGTGATTCTTGGTTTCTTCTTTGTGGTACTGGTACTGATGTTCATCATGGGTGTGCAAAATGCGGTGTTTGTTGGTTTGGCGATACCTCTTTCTTCCATCATTGCCTTTGCAGTCATGCCCATGATCGACTTTTCGATCAATATCGTGGTTCTTTTTGCGCTTATTCTTGGGCTCGGTATTGTGGTTGATAATGCCATTGTGATTGTTGAAAACATTTACCGTCACGTTACCAAGGGTGAACTCAGTAAGAAAGAAGCCGCTAAAAAAGCCGCGGGTGAAATCGCTCTTCCTGTGATCACAGGTACTTTGACAACCATTGCTCCTTTCTTTCCACTACTTTTCTGGAGCGGGATCATCGGGCGATTTATGTTCTACCTGCCGGTTACCATTATTTTAACACTGGTTGCTTCTCTCCTTGTTGCACTGATCATGAATCCGGTATTTGCCGTGTCTTTTATGAACGAAGACGATGATCACACTAAAAAAGTAGAGCACAAGGATAACAAATTTCTTTGGATCGCCTCTGCTGTTGTCGGTGTACTTGCTGTTGTCTTTTATATCACTGGGGGCTTGTTTGTTGCCAACCTTCTGGTATTCCTTTATCTCTTATGGCTTCTTGAGCGATTTGTACTTAAACCGTTGATCCGAAAGTTCAACGAAAAAACACTACCTAAGATCCAGTCTCTGTATCACGACCTGATCCAATGGATCCTGGTTGGTTGGAGACCCTGGTTCATTTTAGGCGGAACCTTTGTGTTCTTGTTTTTCAGTATTTTTCTGCTTGGCGTGGTTTCACCAAAAGTAGTTTTCTTTCCCGAAAGTGAACCTAACTTCGTGTATGTTTACAACGAAATGCCTGCCGGAACCGACCTCGATGAAACTAATCGGATAACCCGTCAAATTGAAGATCGGGTCTATGAAGTGATCGGCCGTGACAATCCGATCGTAAAATCAGTGATATCCAATGTCTCGATCGGGGCCAATCCGCCTAACAGCATTGACCCGACTCCATCCCCTAACAAAAGTAAAGTGACCGTGGAGTTTGTGGATTATCAGTACAGAAATGGAGTTTCCACTGAAGATATACTCAACGATATTCGTGACAATGTGCAGGATATACCCAACACGACCATCACCGTTGAAAAAGAACAGAATGGCCCTCCCACAGGTAAACCTATCAATATTGAGATTACCGGCGAAAGCTTTGAAGAACTCATTACTCTCACTGAAAACGTCAAAGCATTTATTGAAGAGCAAAACATTGAGGGAATCGAAGAGCTTAGGTCTGATCTTCAGGTAAATAATCCTGAGATCATCATCGATATTGACAACGAGAAAGCTAACAGCTACGGAATCAGTAACGTACAGATTGGTGGTACTATTCGTACCGCTTTACTGGGTGAACCGATCTCAACTTTCCGTGTTGATGAAGACGAATATGATGTTACGCTCAGATTACTGGAAAATGACCGATCTAACATCACAGATCTGATGAACATGAAGGTTGGAACACCCACCGGCTTCATACCGATCTCTGCCGTTGCTACCCCTCGGCTTTCAAACAGTGTGGGTGCCATCAACCGAATTGACCTTGAACGTGTTGCTACCCTGTCTTCAAACGTCCTGACCGGCTACAATGCAAACGAGATCAATGCTCAGATAAGGGAAGCACTTCAGGACTTTGAGATCCCTCAGGGATATGAAGTCAGCCTGACCGGTGAACAGGAAGAACAGGCTGAAACCGGACAATTTTTGATTGTGGCATTATTTTCTGCTGTGATGCTCATTTTCCTGATCCTTGTGGCTCAGTTCAACTCCATCGGTAAGCCGCTGATCATTATGTCGCAGGTATTGTTTAGTCTGATCGGTGTATTCATTGGTTTTGCCACGTTTGGAATGGATATCTCCGTGGTATTGACGGGAATGGGTATTATTGCTGTAGCCGGTATCGTGGTTAAGAACGGGATCATTCTGGTCGATTACATCGACATCCTTAGAAATGAAGGCGCTTCACTGAAAGAAGCCGTTATTGAAGGTGGTTCCGTACGTTTGAATCCCGTACTGCTAACCGCTGCATCAACCATATTGGGACTCATTCCTTTAGCAATGGGACTAAATATTGACTTCTACGGACTCTTCGCCAGCTTTGAACCGAATATTTACTTTGGTGGCGATAATGCCAGCTTTTGGGGTCCCCTTGCGTGGACCATCATTTACGGCTTGGGTTTTGCCACATTCCTTACCCTGTTTTTGGTTCCGTCTATGTACTACATCGGAGTGAATGCCAAGCAGTGGTTCAAACAGAAATTCAACATCATTTCAGAATAAAGATCATTTATGATTCCTTATTCAGTTTTAGATCTGGCCGTTGTAACCGAAGGCAGTAATGCAAAGGAAGCCATTGAACGCAGCCGGGAGTTGGCTGTGCATGCCGAGAACCTTGGCTACAAACGCTTCTGGATGGCAGAACACCATAATATGGAACATATTGCCAGTTCGGCCACTTCTGTCCTATTGGGACACATGGCAGAGGCGACTTCCAGTATACGAATTGGCTCGGGTGGTATTATGCTGCCAAATCATTCCCCGTACATTATTGCGGAACACTTTGGAACCCTGGCCACCATGTATCCTGACCGTATTGACCTTGGGCTTGGGCGTGCACCGGGAACCGATCAAACCACAGCTCACGCTATACGGCCGGATCGTATGCGGGAGGTTTATAACTTCCCCAAAAACGTGGAGTTGCTCCAAAAGTATCTATCCGCTGATAATTCTGACAGTAAAGTCCGGGCTTTTCCCGGTGAAGGCACTGAAGTGCCATTATGGGTATTAGGCTCAAGTACAGACAGTGCTCATCTGGCTGCAAAACTTGGGCTGCCTTATGCCTTTGCCAGTCACTTCGCACCACAACAGTTATTGGAAGCTATCAGAATATACAGAGAAGAATTTAAGCCCTCTGCCCAACTGGATGAACCATACGTCATGGCGGGCATAAATGTGATCGCTGCCGATACTACCGAGCAGGCTGAGTACCTTGCCACATCCACCAAGCAGATGTTCGTGGGGGTGATAACCGGCGAAAGAAAGCCCCTGCCTCCTCCTGTTGATGATATTAACCGGGTCCTGCCTTTTCAGCATCAAATGGCGCTAAAGCAGATGCTTGCATATTCCTTTGTAGGCGATAAGAAAAAGATCCGTGAGAACCTGATGCATTTCATGGATCAAACGAATGTTGATGAACTCATCACGGCTTCATACATCTTTGATCATCAGGAACGATTAAAATCACATACATTGTTTAGTGAATTGATGGAAAGCATCAAAGCAGAATCTGTCTAAAGATTTTTTGTACCCCGAAAACCAGGCCTCATCAGGTGAAACTGATGGGGTCTTTTTTTATTCCAAATTAAACCTCCTATCACCTTCCACTCACAAAATAGGAATACAGATCATGAACTGGATCATACTAATTATTGCCGGATTATTTGAGGTAACCTTTGCCTTTTGCCTCGGAAAAGTAAAGGAAACAACGGATACTGAAATGTATCTCTGGTTCGCAGGATTTCTGGTTGCCCTCAGTATCAGTATGGGACTTCTGGTAAAAGCCACACAAACATTACCCATTGGAACAGCCTATGCGGTCTGGACCGGAATTGGTGCTGTTGGCACTGTTTTAATTGGTATCTTTGCCTTCAATGAACCGACCACTTTTCCCAGGCTCTTCTTTCTTACCACCCTCATTATTTCCATTATAGGGTTGAAAATAGTTTCGGGGTAACAAATCGCTCCTTTATAAAAGCCTATAAAAAGCTGTATCTTTGTTTTCTAAATCAAAATTTCATCAGACTATTCAGCAATGAACATCGGTCCCATAGAATTACCGAATCAACCTTTATTCCTCGCCCCCATGGAGGATGTCACTGATTCCCCATTCCGACAAATTTGTCGACGCAAGGGAGCGGATATCGTATTTACAGAATTCATCAGTTCTGAGGCTATCATTCGTGATTCCGATATTGCCATGCAGAAAATGGATTTTGAAGAAATGGAACGTCCCTTCGGTGTTCAGATCTTTGGGGGGCGCGAAGAAGCCATGGAAGGGGCCGCTAAAGTGGCCGTAGATCAGAATCCCGACCTGGTTGATATCAATTTTGGATGCCCGGTGTATAAGATCGTCAAAAAAGGAGCCGGTGCCGGATGTTTGAAAGATCTAAGTATGATGGAGCGTATGGCTGGAACCGTTGTTGATGCAGTGAAAGATCGGCCGGTTACGGTTAAAACCCGCCTGGGTTGGGATGACAACACGATCAAAATTCAGGAAGTCGCATTGATGCTTCAAAAGCTTGGAGTCAAAGCCCTCACGGTTCATGCCAGAACCAGAGCACAGAAATACAAAGGGGATGCCCGCTGGGATTGGCTGAAGAAATTGAAGAATACTCCGGGACTCGAGATCCCGATCATTGGTAACGGGGATGTCACTTCTCCGGAACTTGCTAAAAAAATGTTTGAAGACACCGGTGTGGATGGCGTTATGATAGGACGTGGTGCCATTGGAAATCCCTGGATCTTTGAACAAACCAGGCATTACCTCCAAACCGGTGAGTTGTTGCCTGAACCAACGGTGAAACAGCGGGTCGAATTATGTGCTGAGCAACTCCGGCTTTCCGTTCAGCAGCACGGTGAACGCTATGGGGTTATCATCATGAAAAAGCATTACGGGCAGTATTTGAAAGGGGTCAGAAACGGCAAGAAGCTTCGCATGGAACTCATGGAACACGATGAAATGCAACCTATCCTGGAACTGCTGCTTAATTTTGATGAAACTGAAATTCACGCGGTGGCTTAAAGAATTGCTGTGAATCTTTTTGGCGAATGGGCTCGTACGCCACTGAAACTAATGCAACCACTCAATTATGTTTACACGCCTTGCCCGACTCATAAATTCATTCATCGGAGCCTCAGCCGTTGCAGCGGCTCCTCTTAAAGCCATCACCGGCATAGTGATCAGTCTGATCATTCCCTATCTGCTGTATGCCTTTCTTGGTGGATTTGGTTTGGCCTTGGCTTTGGTTGGGATCATTTGGGGTGTGGTATGGCTTTCGAAGAGAAACAGCTAACATTTTATCCCTTTATTATTAACCAACAGGGGCAACATTTCCTATTTCGACCTGAAGTTTCCTTTAAGTCCGATACTGAAAAATAACGGTTCATATCCGAACGATAGGTCATCTATCAACGGATCTGAAATACCTACTTGAGTTACAAATTTCACTTTTTCCCAACCTACATTCACATAGAGCATCGGTTCAAAGAAAACGCTGCTGTTTGACCCTTCATAAACTGAAGAAGTGGTCTCAAACTCTCCGAATGAAACGTGAGCCAGCCTGAGTGCCATTCCAATATCAAAATGCTTTCTTTCCATTCCATTGTTGGCTTGAATGAACACTCTTGAGTAGTTTCCCTTAGCTGTTACTTCATTTGGTTCAAAGAAAAAGTACTTACTGCTTGCCTCCGAGCTGCCAAAACCTAATCCACCCAATAATTCAAACCGCCCGAATTTATTGAACGGTTTAAAATACCCCACCCCACCTTCTACATACCTATGAGACTGATATGAATCTTCAGAACTGTAATCAGAATTACCAAATGATCCAGCTCCTAAAACAAAGACGGAATTATTAAGAGCATATGCTGCCTGAACATCCAATCCATTGGTTCCTGTATAGATCCCCCCGCTAAAATCTCCCGAATCATCTAACTGATGCACGTGATAGGCATTAGGAACATAAACAGGAGCACATCCCTGAAAAGTCAGGACCGAAAAGAAAGCGATCAGTACAGAAAGGCGGAATAGAGCCCGTTGCTTCATAAAAGTATCCCCATAGTTATTAACTAAGGGGATATTATCAAACTTTTAAAACGATACCAAGGGCTTGCGGCCTTTAATCGTTGTCGGCCTTTGTTTCATCTTTCTTCTTATCAAGTCTTTCCCACGGAGTCCATTCTTCACCCAAAGTATATTTCTGTATCCATTTGATCTCTTCAATATCACGAGTTCGCTGATTTCGTGGTTCACGGAAACCATGCCCCTCTCGTTTGAAACGTATATATCGGGTATCCACTTTTCCAATATCTTTGAGATAGGTGAAAAAGATCATGCTTTGTTCGGGCGTATCCACCCTGTCGTTGGCACCGTGCAGGAACAGAGTTGGTGTAGTTACCTTGGCCGCATGTGTAGCCGGTGATCGCATCCGGAATCCTTCCGGATTTGTCCACGGTTCACCACCGATGTACCATAATCTTACATCATAGTTAAACCCAAGGGCATATTCTGAGGACCAATCAGAGACCATAGCTCCCAATGATGCGGCTTTGAACCGATCTGTTTTGGTGATCACCGTGCCACCCAGAATTCCCCCATAGCTCCATCCACGTACCGCCATCTTATTCGGATCGATCTGTCCCTCGTTGATCAACTTATCAACTCCGGTCATAAGGTCCCGATAGTCACCATCTCCAATATCACGCATATTGCCTCTAAGGAATTCATCTCCGTATGCCGTACTTCCTCGTACGTTCGGAGCCAGCTGTACATAACCCAATCCTGCCCAAATATGGTATCGGGCAGAAAATGAATTTGTAAACACCCCGGCCGGTCCACCATGAATATGCAGCAGGAATGGAGCTTCGCCATTCTCGTTCAAGTCATTCGGTAAATACTTAATACCTTCAACCTCAAGTCCATCGTTACTATTCCAGGTAATGACATCATGATCCGCCAGGATCAAGCTGTCTCTTACTAAAGGATTAAGATCTGTAAGCCGAGTGGGGTTACTTAATTTATCAAGATCAGCTACATGAAGATCCCTTGGTGTGGAAACATCTTCTTTAGTGAAAAGAACCTTAGAACGATCCTTATCAAAATCTGCAACACGAAGGGTTCCGATATGGTCTGTATGCTGAGTTACCCTGCCATTTTCTATGTTCAGTGAGAATAAATTGCTTTTTGTCTTTACAGAACCTGTGAAGTAAAGGGTCTCACCATCCTCAGATAAATAATAACCTCTCAGATCTCCGTTAAAATTACCGGAGATCATTTCATACTCTTTGTTTGAAGCATTCATTTTCCACAGTTTATCCTGTCGAAGCTCATGTTTTTCATCATCAGCCGCACTGAAAATAAAATGCTCATTATCGGGCAGCCAGGTCAAGCTGTTTTCCGGTGCCTCATTATCCGTCAACTGTACGGCCATGCTATCACCGATCGTCAACAAATAGATCTCAGACAAATTTCCCTGATTCCGCCTGTTCTCAAAACGGGCAGTATATAATATTTTTTCCTGATCCGGTGATACTTCAAATTCACCGACAATGTGTTCATCATGGGTGATCTGAGTCGCTTCTTTGGTATCCAGGTCAAGTTTCCAGATATGACTCCATTCACCTTCCTGTTGTCCATTCGGTGCTTCATCTACAAAAAGGTGATCGTAGCCGGCTTTATATTCTTTTTCCTCTTCCTTGGTTTTTGGAACATCAGATCTGAAGAAGATCGACTTACTATCCGGAGCCCATTCGTAACTGCCCACACTGTTTTTGTGCTTTGTGAGTTGAACCGCCTCACCCCCGGCAGTCGGGAGTAAAAAGATCTGTGATTTATCATCCACGCTTCTTTTGAGCGACAGATACTTGCCATCCGGTGAGAATTTCAGATCACTTCCCCCTTCTTTTCCCAGATACTGATACTCATTTTCACCGTTTGAGTTGATCCGGTAGTACTTAGTTTCATATTTATTATCATCCCAGTTGAGAGTGGTCTTCCCAAATACCACAAACTCACCATCCGGCGAGATCAAAGGAGAGCTAAGGTTGACCATATTCAGATAATCATCGGTAGTCATAGCCCGTTTCTGAGCTATTGCATGAAAACCCATGAACATCATCAAAGACAGGAGAAGGAGTTTTTTCATAGTATTATTTTGGAATAATTTCAGATTCGCACCAAAATAACATTTCCTTCCTCAAATCAAATTCAACCACCAGTAAAAGACGGTTGATCACTTCAATTTTGCATTGATTTACAGATGATCGCGATCAAAGAAAGGTTTGAGAACTTCCGGGACCCTGACCCGGCCATTTTCTTCCTGATAGGTTTCAAGAATGGCAGAAACAACCCGTGGTAAAGCCAGTCCGGAACCATTAAGTGTATGAACGATCTCAATGTCTTTTTCGCCCTTGCGATAACGCAGCTGCATTCTTCGGGCCTGAAAGCTTTCAAAGTTAGAGCAGGAACTCACTTCCAGCCAGCGTTTTTGTCCGGGACTCCAAACTTCCAGATCATACTTTTTGCTTTGGGTGAAGCCCATATCTCCGGTACACATCAACAGGGTTCGGTAAGGAAGTTCAAGTGCTTCAAGTAAACTTTCAGCGTGTTCACGAAGGCTTTCTAGTTCATCATAGGAATCTTCCGGCTTCACGATCTTCACTAACTCCACCTTATCAAACTGATGAAGGCGATTCAGCCCACGAACATCCTTTCCGTAAGAACCGGCCTCTCGCCGCCAGCAAGGGGTATGGCATACATACTTTTTGGGAATTTCTTTCAGCTCCAGGATCTCATCCCTGTGATAATTGGTCACCGGCACCTCAGCAGTTGGAATAGTGAAAAATTCATCTCTCGGGATCACGTACATCATATCTTCCTTATCCGGAATCTGTCCGGTTCCTCTCGCTGAATCCTCATTCACGAAATACGGAGCCTGTAATTCGGTGTATCCGTTTTTAACGGCTTCATTTATGAAGTAGTTGATCAGAGCACGCTGCAGCTGGGCAACAGGCCCTACATAAAACGGGAAACCTGCACCGGTTACTTTAACACCACGCTCAAAATCGACCCATCCGTGGCGTTCGGTTAATTCCCAGTGCGGCTTTTGCCAATCCCTTTCATCAGGGGCACCCCAGGTTTTGAAGGTTTCGTTGTCGTCCTCGGTAGCTCCCACAGGCACACTTGGGTGTGGTACATTTGGTATTCTTAATAGCAAATCATCCCGTTCTTTACGCAAGGCCTTTACATCCTCATCGATCTCCTTGATCGTCTCCTTCATGGCAGACGTTTCTTTGATGATCGCCTGAGCCTCTTCTTTTTTCCCCTGCCCCATCAACTGTCCGATCCTGGACGATTTGTTATTGCTTTCACTTCTAAGCTGATCGCCTTCGTGAACCTTCGCTCTCCATTTTTCATCAGCAGCCAATACCTTTTCAACAATTGAAGTATCCTTCTCCCCCTTATTGACGATCGCCTGTTCTACCGTTTCCTTGTTATCTCTGATAAAATTAATGTCGAGCATTGCTGTTGTTCTTTCTGATTGATTTTTCTCAAAGATAAGAGGTATTCCATTTTATATCGCACCTTTTTTGCCCTTCAACCGCTATTTAAAAGAAAAGCTTTGGAAGCGCTTTTACCATTGACTACCTAAATAATTAAGGTTATCATTGCTCCTTCAAAGTATTTTAAGGCATAATCCTGTTAAAAATGAGCCAATTGTTAGACGAGACCGATATTGCCATCCTCAATCATTTACAAGAACATGGTCGTGCGCAGCGCAATACCATTGCCGAGATCGTAAATCTATCAGTACCTTCGGTATCAGAGCGCATGAAAAAACTTGAAGAGCGTGGATTGATCGAAGGATACAAAGCCATTCTCAATAGCAAGAAATTCCATTTCGACATCACGGCCTTTATCTTTGTTCAGGTGGATGGTTCTGAAAATTATGCCAACTTTGTCGAAAAAGCTTCTGATGAAGTTGAAGTTCTCGAGTGCCATTCCATTACAGGAGACGGCTCGCACTTCCTCAAAGTCAGAACCAAAAACACCGGTTCCTTCGAGGCCCTGTTATCAAAGATACAATCCTGGGAAGGAGTCAGTAAAACCCGCTCCAACCTCGTTCTTTCCAGCTTTAAGGAAACCCGTCAGATCCCGGTTGAACACGCAACCGAACTTATCAAGTAACTCAGTGACACACAATTTCACCTGAGTTTACATTTACTTACTAAGGTAAGAATCATTAACTTACGTCAATCTGTCAGTAACTAAATAGGAGTCCGGAGGGTAAGTATGATAGATAACCGGACTCAGTTTTCATGAATCGTTATCTATGGATAGAGAAGTATTTCAGGAACAATATGGATTATTAGGCACGTCTGAAGCCATGCGTCAGGTGATCGATAAGATCATGCAGGTAGCTAAAACAGATATTACCGTTACTTTGCAGGGTGAAAGCGGGGTCGGAAAGGATGTCACTGCCCGGGCCATTCACGCCATGAGCAACCGGAGTCGCAATAACCTGGTGATCGTAAACTGCGGAGCTATTCCTGAAGGGATCATTGAAAGTGAGTTATTTGGCCATGAGAAAGGAGCTTTTACCGGAGCAGAAACGTCACGCGAAGGATATTTTGAAAAAGCAGATGGCGGTACCATATTTCTGGATGAAATAGGTGATACTCCGAAGAACGTACAGGTAAAATTACTGAGAGTGCTTGAAAACGGAGAGTTTTTCAGGGTGGGCTCCAGTAAGGTTCAAACAACGGATGTCCGTGTCATTGCCGCTACCAATCAGGATCTCTGGAAAATGGTTCAGGATGGTGATTTCCGGGAGGACCTCTATTATCGCCTGGATACGGTTCAGATCAAATTACCCCCACTCAGAGACCGTCAGGAAGACATCATACCCATATTCCGAAAATTCGTAGAGGAGTATTCTGCCAGGTATGATTCAGTATTTAAGGGGTTCTCGGATGAAGCCAGGGAATTGCTCATCTCATACCGCTGGCCGGGTAATATCCGGGAGTTACGAAATGTAGCCGAACAGCTTGTGGTACTTGAGAAGTCACAGTTTATCGATAAAGAAAAGCTGCAAAAATATTTGAAAGGCCGGCAGCATCAGGGAAGTGCCGATAATCTCCCTATGGTAGCTCAGGATAGCCAAAACGACCGTGCCACCGAAGATGATGAACCTCTTGATAAAAAAGACAGAGAGCTTGTTTATCGGGCATTGGTAGAATTGCGAAATGATATTGCCGATGTGAAAAAGATGTTTGCCAACTTTTTGTATTCCTCGTTTTCAACTAAGAATCTAAAAGCCCTACCTCCTTCAGTGAAAGAAGAAGTTGACAAGACGGATACGACCGGCATGAACATCAACCTGGGTGACCATGCCACGCTTGGAATGCAGTCTATGCCGGATGATGAAGAAATTGAGGCTACCGAAGAATCGGAACTGGCAAGTTTCCTTCAAAATGATGAGATACCATCCATTGAAGAGGCTGAAAAGTTTTTGATACAACAAGCCCTTCAACGTTTTGACGGAAATAGACGCAAAGCTTCAGAAACATTGGGCGTCAGTGAAAGAACCCTCTACAGAAAACTGGACCAATATGGGCTTGACTAAATTTCGTGCCATTCTGCTTTTACTCATTTGTTTTACGTTCAGCGGATGTATGACCTATAGCTTTACCGGTGCTTCCATTCCAAGCGGGGTCAATACCATCTATATTCCCTTCTTTCCGGATCAATCCAACAGTGGACTTGGAGATCTCGGAGATCAGTTAAATCAGGTTTTGATCGATCGTTTTGTGAATCAAAGTCGACTGCAGCTTGCTAATAATGAAGAGGATGCAGACGCTGTACTGGATGGTGTGATCACTTCCTACTCTAACCGACCATTCAGTATTGGCGGGGATGAGCAAACAGGGCAAAATCAGGTTTCTATTTCAGTTCGGGCTTCATTCAAATATGCCACGGAAGAAGAAGCTGAGTGGAATACAAATTTCAATGGCCGCGCTACTTATGATCCGGCTCAGGATCCTATTGATGGTGAGCGCAACGCAGCTACTGAAGCGCTTGAACAAATAGCTAATAACATGTTCAACGACGCAGTGAGTAATTGGTAGGCAAATAGCTTTGATTGTAAGTACACTTCCCGTTATTATTGGTCAGCCCTAAATTCATCTATGCAAGATTTTCCGTTTAACATACCTAAGTCACTCTCTTCCTATGTGGAGAAGTTTGATGAGGATCCAAAGCTGATCACTCAAAAGCTAAAGAAACACCTCAAAAAGAGGGGGCCTGATGCCGTAGGTCACTTTTTACTGTCGTGGTTCTTTCACCTCAGAGGCATGAATAAAGAGGCTATTGCCGAAGCTTTAAAGGCAAAAACGTATGCGCCGGGAAGCCCCTTGATGGAGCATTTGCATTACTTTCTGGTTCACCCCGAAAAATTTGAAGCTGCGGTCCCAACTACTTCCTACAGTTCCGGTACTACCAAACTTCAACAAGCCGCACGCACTTCATCCCTATTGGATCTGGACAGGCTGATCGAAATGCTGGAGCAAGTGGAGTCTAAACGCATTCAGATTCCCGGTGAGGATGAAGAATTTGACGATACCGACCTTTCGAAGGAATCAGAGAAAGTGGATGACCTGGTGTCTGAAACTCTGGCCAAGATCCATGCTCAGCAAGGCCGTGAAAAGGAAGCCGTCAAAATGTATCAGCGACTCATTGAGCTCAAGTCAGATAAGGCTGATCATTATCAAAAGCAGATCGATAAGCTCAAAAAAAAGAAAAAAGGTTAAACTTCTTTTCTAAGCCTGCACAAACGGATTATTCTTTTTCTCGTGTGCAATATTTGTTTCAGGACCGTGACCGGGATATACCACTGTTTCGGCAGGCAGTGTGTAAAGTTTTTCCCTGATACTTTTTTCAAGTACTTCTAAACTACCTTTGTATAGATCAGTGCGCCCAATACTCTCTTTAAATAAAGCATCTCCGGCTAACAGTACTCCATCATCTTCAAAATACAGGGACAAATGATCAGGTGAATGCCCCGGGGTGTACAGGCATTTGAACGTGAAGGAACCGATCTCAAACACCTCATCGGTCGGCAGGTTTTCAGGAATGAAATCGAGCCCGCCCTGATTGATCCCAAACATCTGGGACTGGCTTCCAAAGTTTTCCCACAGAAAACGGTCTTCCTTGCAGTAATAAACAGGAACATCAAAGTCTCTCAGGGTACGTTTTAAGCCAAGTACATGGTCCACATGTGCATGGGTCAACACAATGGCTTTCAGTTCACCTGTCAAACTGTTCTTGAATTCCTGAAACTCAGGCTCCCTTGAAAAACCAGGGTCCACAAGCAGATGTTCACTCCCTTTGGTTAGCAAGTAGGTGTTTTCTAAAAATGGTCCGACTTCAAACTTTTGTATTTCCATAACCGACTTAAATAAAAAAAGGATGCACCGGTTAAGATACATCCTTTAATAAAATATTTACTGAGCTTACTTATCTTCGCTTTTCCCGTAACGACGCTTGAAGCGGTCAACACGGCCGGCAGTAGATGTAAATGTATTGCTCTTAGTATAAAATGGGTGGTTTTTAGAATCTACCTCACTGCGGTAAACACCATCTTTGGTGTCCATGGTGCTGCGAGTCTGGATCTCAGTACCATCACTCATTAAAACTGTAATCTCTTTGTAATCTGGATGAATTCCTTTTTTCATGGTCTTGTACTTGCTTGAAATTTGCAAAGGTCTCAAAGATAACACTAACTATAACTGAATTCAATCTATTTATTACTCAAATTCATCAAAGCCTTCATCCTCAAAACCACCGAGTGATGAGAACATGGAACCCAGCATATCCGTGTATAGTGTTTGATCATCTAGGTCCTGCTTGCTCAACATAGAATTTTGGTGCAGGGATTCAAGTACCAGGTCTTTCCAGGCATTGATCTCATCATCGGGTTGGTCCTTGACATACTTGGAGATCAGTGCATCTAATCCGGCCACCCGGTTTAATGCTTTCCCATACTCTTTGTTTGTAAGCGTATCACTGATATTGATCTCATTGCCATCAGCAAACCAATCGGTGATCTCTTTATACACCGATTTCTGTTCCTCACCTTTTGCCTGAGGATCAGGGAAATATCGTTTGAAAATTCCATTAATGGCCTTACCCAAAATATGTTTAG
>JAASTO010000248.1 GCA_021767245.1 Balneolaceae bacterium | reverse complement strand
GCCAAAGGTATCCATAAGGCTGCCAATGGATCTGAGATTGAACTACAACTGATGCCTAACCCATCTCATCTGGAAGCTGTAAATCCTGTAGTTGAAGGAGCTGTTAGAGCTATGCAGGATCATCACGACAAAGAAGATCCCGAAAAACGTGTGGTACCGGTGCTCATGCACGGAGACGCTGCCTTTGCAGGCCAGGGTGTTGTTACTGAAACCCTCAATATGTCACAACTGGAAGGTTATAAAACAGGAGGAACGATTCATATTATCATTAATAATCAGATCGGTTTTACCACCCTGCCGAAAGACGGCCGTTCTACAGAATATGCCTCTGATATTGCAAAAACCGTATTGGCACCGATCTTCCATGTGAACGGTGACACACCTGAAGCAGCCGTTCATGCCATTCAAATGGCTCTGGATTATCGTCAGAAATTTGGTAAAGATGTAGTTATTGATCTCATCGGTTATCGTAAGCACGGTCATAATGAAGGAGATGAACCTGCCTTTACCCAGCCGGGCATGTATAAAGAGATCAACGATCATTCACCGGTGCGTGATGTATATACTGAACACCTCGTTAAAAATGGCGAGCTGACCAAAGAAGAAACTCAGCAGATCTTTGATGAGTTTGATCAGTTATTACAGGAAGCTTTCGAGGATGCCAAGAAAGCTCCGAACCTCGAAGTGACCGACAATCTGATCGATCGTACTGAAACTCCTCAGGATGAGTGGAAAGCTTACCCCGATACCACCTACTCAGCTGAGGAACTCAAAGAAATTGCGGTTAAACTAAATACCGTACCTAAAGATTTTGATGCCAATCCTAAATTACTGAAGCAGTTGGCTAAGCGAGCCGAGATCGTTAACAATAACGAGAAGAAGATCGACTGGGGTTTTGCCGAGTTGTTGGCATTCGGTTCGCTCCTGAAAACCGGAACAACGATCCGTTTAACCGGACAGGACGTGGAACGAGGTACTTTCTCTCACCGTCATTCAGTACTTCACGGCACCGAGACAAATCAAAAATTCATTCCTTTGAATAATTTGTCTGAGGATCAGGCAAAATTCCATGTTTACAATAGTTTACTCAGTGAGTTCGCTGCTCTTGGCTACGAGTTCGGTTACAGTGCCGAAAAACTGGATGCCCTGGTGATCTGGGAAGCTCAATTTGGTGATTTTGCCAACGGAGCACAGGTCATTATCGATCAGTTTGTAAGCTCCAGTGAAGCGAAATGGGGGCAACGCTCTAACCTGGTGATGAACCTTCCTCACGGTTATGAAGGTCAGGGCCCGGAACATTCTTCTGCCAGACTGGAACGATATCTGCAGTTGTGTGCCGAGGATAATATGCAGGTTATGAACGTAACCACACCGGCTCAGTACTATCACATGCTTCGACGTCAGGCTCTGTCTGAAGTAAAACGACCGGCTATACTGATGACTCCTAAAAGTTTACTTCGCCATCCAATGGCAACCTCAAGCCGTGATGAACTCGCAGATGGTAAATTCCAGCCATTTATTATTGATAAAGATTTCACGGATCCAAAGGATCTTAAACGCTTAGTGATCTGCTCCGGTAAGGTCTATTACGATCTTCTGAAATACAGACAGGAAAATGAGATCAGCAATGTTGCCATAGCACGGCTTGAGCAATTCTATCCGTTTGCGGATGATGAGATCGAAGAGCAACTTAAAGATTTTACCTCTATTAAAGACATTGTGTGGTGTCAGGAAGAGCCTAAGAATATGGGCGCCTGGACCTTTGTAGCCCCACGATTCATGGAGCTGTTGCAAGACGGACAGAAATTACGTTATGTTGGGAGACAGGCATCTGCTTCCCCTGCAGCAGGACAGAAGAAGGTTCATGAAGCCGAGCAAAACCGGTTGGTAGAAGAAGCACTTATAATCTAACCTACTTTATGGTTTCTAAAACCTCACGTATTGCAGCTATGGCACTGATCTTCTTCTTTTTCAGTGCCTGTAGTTCCTCCGTTGATAAGGATATGGATGTGATTCAAGATATTAACGGAACACTGATCTGGGGTGGCTCTCCTGCTGTTGACGGTATTGGTGTAGTCTTAGAGACCGGAAGTATGACTTACGGTATTTCCGGTGAAAAGTCTGACCATTCGGATCTTTTCTTTGAAAACTCCAACTCTGTAAATATTAAAACAGATCTGGTGTTGACCGGTGAGAAAACAGTAAGAGGCTGGGGCGTGTCCTACGAAGAAGCTATTCTGGTCAAACCGGAAAGGTTACCGCAGACATCTGAGTAAATACTCCTCCTGAATCTGTTATAGGATCCGGCAATGGCAAAAGCAGGAAATGTGGAAGCATACATATCTGAAAATCCCTTTTGGAAAGAAGGTTTGATCCGATTAAGAGAACTGGTTTTGGAAACAAATCTTGAAGAAACCATAAAATGGGGGCAACCTACTTATACCCTCGGTAAGAAGAATGTTTTGGCTATTGGAGCTTTCAAGGGGCATTTTGGTATCTGGTTTTTCAATGGAGCACTTCTAAATGATCCTGATAACATGCTTACAAATGCTCAACAAGGAAAAACCAAAGCCACGCGACAATTACGCTTCACTTCCCCTGAAGATATTGATGAAGCAATCGTCCGTAACCACATTCAGCAGGCTATCAACAATCAAAAAATGGGGCGTGAGGTTACGGTCGATCCCAAACGGGAGGTATCCATTCCTGATGAATTGGAAGAGTTCTTATCTAATGATGATGAACTGAAACGTAGATTTTACGATCTAACTCCGAGGCGACAACGTGATTATGCTGAATATATCTCCACAGCCAGGCAAAGCAAAACGAAGCAGAGAAGACTTAATAAGATCATTCCAATGATCAAGAGTGGTATTGGACTGAATGATAAGTATCAGAAATAAGTATTTTCTTACAATTTAAAATCGAATTCGTAATAATGCTTCCCATTATCACGGATGATCTTCATTTCTCCCGATATACCAGATAAATCACCGGTGCCTGAATCCGGTACTACTTCCAGTATCAAACGCTCTTTTCCTTTAGCCATCGTACCAAAATGTTGCAACACAAAACTGCCCGATTTGCCTTCCAGGTCTCCTGTAAACTGCTCAATAGCTACATATCCGGCAGATCCTTTTTTTGGAGTGAACGTACTCAACATCTCACCCTTACTTTCTCCGGAAAGTTTACCGTGAAATGTTTTATCCAGCGATCTTCTACCCAGTGTGATACCCTCTTTTCCTTCAGCATACCCCTTTAATTCGTTTAACTTGACTTCAAATTCTCCTTTAACCTTCATTTTTATCCTGTTTTAATTTATCTGCAATAAATGCTCCTAAATAAGCCATTGGTATATATGCAATGATAATATCAACCACAGCAAACCAAATTGGAGAAGGCAGCATTACAACATTTGAAACTCCCCCTAACAGGAAAAAGCATCCTATAAATAATGCCCATTTCTTAGGTTCTGATACAACAAAATATGCCGTAATTAAAGCACTGACCAAAGTGCCCAGTGCATGAGCCAAGAATGGCATTATAAAATGCTGGGGTTGAAAGAGATGCATTGCTTCCTGTAAACCTTCCATGGTAGTTACATCCGCACCCTCAGGTGGCGG
>JAASTO010000056.1 GCA_021767245.1 Balneolaceae bacterium | reverse complement strand
TGCTTAACTAAAGAGTGTAGTACATAACCCATGGAATCATCGGGAGAAAAGGTGATAAGCTTTTTGGTCATAAAATCCTTGACCTGTATAGCCTGACCTTTAAATTTAGGTTTTTTTTGTTTTGGAGCCTGATAACTTTTAACCATGTGTGCGTCCCCTGTTTGTTACTTTGTTTCAGTACGTAAAAAGCAATTTTTATACATCTATTGCAATAATCATTGAAGCATTTTTTAAACTTATTGCTCTGATATCGCACATAGGAAAAGACGAGAATGTTCTATCAGTTTTTTGATACAGATTTGAAATGTTTTAACGTGCCCGGTCTTTGCGTCTCATCGAAACTCTGTTCATATTCAGAACCTATTTCAGATTCAGAAATCTACAAATCTTGTCATGAGAAAAATACTATCAGCCCTTACTATAATTCTTTTATTCAGTTTTGCTATTCAGGCACAAACCGTCACTCAATACGATATCTCTTTTATAAATGCCGTTCATCATGAAGCGGAGATTAAAATTGAGTTTTCAAATTTGGAGAACAAAGTACTTGAAGTGAGAATGAGCCGGACATCTCCCGGTCGTTATGCCTTACATGAGTTTGCCAAGAATGTATATGGTGTCAGGGCAACTGACAGTGAGGGGAATGAGTTAGAAGTGACCAGACCGGATCCTCATCAATGGAACGTTAGTGGTCATGATGGAACTGTGGTCTTTGAGTACACCCTGTTTGCAAACCGTGGAGACGGGACCTACTCTCAAATTGATGAAACTCATGCTCACTTGAATATGCCGGCTACTTTTGCCTGGGCCAGGGATTATGAACACCGCCCTATAGAGATCAATTTTAATGTACGAGAGGATCTGAACTGGAAAGTGGCTACGCAGTTAAAACCCATATCTGAAACTACCTTTTACGCCCCAGATCTGTATTACTTTTTAGACAGTCCGGTAGAGATTGCTGACTTTTATGAGAGATCAGAGCAGGTTGGGGATCAAACCATAAAAATGGCTCTTCACACCCGATCCACAGATAAGGAGGTGGATGCGTATTTTGAAAAAGTGATGGCTATTGTAAATGAGCAGGTTGAGGTATTTGGAGAGTTGCCTGCACTGGATTATGGCGAGTATGTTTTTCTGAATTGTTTTATGCCCAATGCCAGCGGTGACGGGATGGAGCACCGCAACTCAACCATTGTCACTAATTCAAAACCGCTGAACCTGCCGCTTGGTGAAACAAGCATTGGAACAGTTTCTCATGAATTTGTACACACCTGGAATGTAGAACGCATCAGGCCTGCAAGTTTAGAGCCGTTTAATTTTGAGGAAGCCAACATGAGTGGTGAATTATGGTTTGCAGAAGGGTTCACCAGTTACTACACCAACTTGATCCTGACAAGAGCCGGTATCAGAACGCACCGAGAGTATGTTGAAGGGTTAGCCGGTGGGATCAATTATGTATTCAATCACCCCGGAAGAGAATACTTCTCACCGGTGGAGATGAGCTATCAGGCTCCATTTGTGGATGCCGCCCGTTCAGTTGATCCTGTAAATCGTGAAAATACCTTCATTTCTTACTATACCTATGGAAGTGTACTTGGCCTGGCGCTCGATCTGTCGCTTAGAGATCTTGAAGGCGACAAAAATCTGGACGATTTCATGAAGTTGATGTGGATAAAATTTGGGAAGCCTGAAATACCTTACTCAAACCGTGATATTGAGGCTACCTTAGCGGAATATGCCGGAGAAGCGTTCGCAAAAGACTTCTTCGGTAAATACATCTTTGATAGTCAGATGCCTGATTATGAATCCCTGTTGGCTATAGTGGGAGTTGAGTTTGGTAAAGCCAATCCCGGTCAGGCGAGTCTTGGATCTAATATCCGCATAGAAAATGGTGTAGGAACCCTGCGATCAAATGCCATTAAAGGATCTCCAATTTACGAAGCAGGAATTGAAGCGACGGATGAAATAACCGCCATTGCAGGCGTATCTCTGAACAGCGTGAATACTGTGGATCAGATACTGAGTGATCATAACCCGGGAGATGTGGTGTCGATCACTTTTGAACGATGGGGAGAGGAGCGAACGGCTCAGGTTACCCTTGCTGAGGATACTGCTTATAAAACTGAGCTCATGGAAGCTGCTGATTCCTCACAAGAGAATCATAGAAATGCGTGGCTAAACTGATCTATTTCAAAACAAAACTCAGTCTTTCTCGTAGTCGAATTGTGAATGTAAAATTTGTGAGCACCCCAATCGACTTTAACCATGGTATTTCATCAGGAATGACCTTATAATATTTATCAGAAAAAATTACAGCAATAATTAAAGTTATGGACCTAAGTAAAATGATCAATCATTCGTTTTCTGTGATCACGAAGATCACGGTTTTCTCTTTTTTAGTATTCGGAAGTGTGGCCTGCAAGAGTACTGAGAGTGCACATACAAACCAATCGCAAACCACTCAGGCAGCATCAACAGAAACGGCCGGTTTAAGTGATGCCGAAATGGAAGAGTTATTCTGGGCGCGTCAAGACAGTGCACGCATGAACTTTACAGAGGATGATGTCAAATTCATGACCGGAATGATCGCTCACCACTCTCAGGCATTGATCATGTCTGGTTTAGCTCCCGAAAATGGAGCAAGCTCACAAGTACAAACTCTTGCTGCAAGGATCATCAATGCACAGAAAGATGAGATCAAACTGATGCAAACCTGGCTTAGGGATCGCGAACAGCCGGTTCCTGAAGTTCATATTGACGGACTAAAAATGATGATCCACGGTTTGGGAGATCATCATATGCATATGGATCACACCAACATGGTTGGTATGCTTTCGCCTGAACAGCTACAGGAACTGAGTGAAGCGAAAGGCAAAGAATTTGACCGGTTATTCCTCAAATATATGATCGAGCATCACAAAGGGGCAGTCCATATGGTTACGGAACTGTTTAACACTGATGGTGCCACACGAGATGAAGCCGCATTCAGGGTAGCCAGTGATATACAGGTAGATCAAAGAACCGAGATCGCCAGAATGCAACTCATGCTTGATAACATGACCGCCTCCAATTAAAAGGTATTACAGATCAATTCAATTCAATCCAATTCAACAATAACAACAACACACAAAATCAAAGTATGAAGAAACCCACTACAAACTTGGACTCATCCATTGTGATGAGGAAATCTAATGTGCTGCTGATCTTTTTAGTCAGCATGATATTTGGCTTTTATGCTTGTTCATCTTCAACTGTGGTAGAAGACAGTAAAACAGTTGAGCCGGCTATTCAGCCTAAAGCTATGACAGAAGTCACCCCTCCGACTCCTGACCCTCGTGTAGGATTAGGCGCAGGTCTTTTTGACGCTGAGGAAGCTATCTGGAACCTGAATCTTATCTCGCAAAAACGTCCTCCGGCCGACTTTGTTGGAGTGACTAACTCTGACCTTGCGTTCAAGGATAACTACGTATTTCAGGGTAACTATAACGGTGTGATCGTATGGGATGTATCTAACCCACGTTCTCCTGAGCTGGTTGTAGACTACCTCTGCCCGGCATCTCAAAGTGATGTATCCGTGTATGGAAATCTGCTCTTTATTTCCGGAGAAGGATTTGGCGGTCGTATCGATTGTGGAACCGAAGGTGTTGAAGAGCGTGTAAGTGAAGAACGACTAAGAGGACTTCGCATTTTTGATATCACTAATGTTGAGGAACCTGAGTATGTGGCGAATGTGCAAACATGCCGTGGCTCGCACACTCACTCTGTTCTGAAAGATCCTAATGATGATGAGAACGTATATGTTTACATCTCAGGATCTGCTCCGGTTCGTCCGGAAGAAGAACTGCCAGGCTGTGTGAATGCGCTCCCGGATGATGACCCTAATTCTGCCTTATTTAGAATAGAAGTCATTAAAGTACCACTTGACAATCCTGAAAAATCAGCTATTGTGAATTCACCAAGGATCTTTGAAGACCTTGAAGCAGCACCAACTCATGGACTTGCCCCTGCTGATCTTGCTGAAATTGAAGAAGCCCGAGAAGCCGGCGCTTTTGTAGTGGAATTAGGAGGTCAGCCTCGTGTATTACCGGATCGATTTGTCAGTCAGTTGATGGGCAACGTGATGCAGCAGAATGGTAACGAAACGGGAACTCCTACTGCAGCCGATAGTGCCGCACTTAGAGAGCAATTGCCTGATATGATCGCTCAAATGTTTGGTGGTGGCGATGATGAGGCTGATAACCGTGGTCCAAATCAGTGTCACGATATCACGCTTTATCCACAGATAGGATTGGCCGGTGGTGCCTGCGAAGGTTATGGACTACTGCTGGATATTTCTGATCCTGCAAATCCAACCCGTATTGATGCTGTAGCAGATTCAAACTTCTCGTACTGGCACTCCGCTACTTTCAGTAACGATGGTTCCAAAGTGATGTTTACGGATGAATGGGGTGGCGGTGGCCAACCTAAATGCCGTGAAACTGACCCAATGGAATGGGGGGCAAATGCCATTTTCACCATTAATAATGGTAAGATGGATTTTGAAAGCTATTACAAGCTGCCTGCACCACAGTCAGTTTACGAAAACTGTGTAGCTCACAACGGTTCACTGATCCCGGTTCCGGGACGTGAGATCATGGTACAATCCTGGTATCAGGGGGGTATTTCGATCTTTGACTGGACCGACCCGAATAACCCGGTTGAGATCGCTTACCATGACAGAGGTCCGGTTGATGGAACTCAGATGGCCATGGGTGGAAGCTGGTCAGTGTACTGGTATAACGGAATGATCGTGAACTCTGAGATCGCACGTGGACTTGATATCTTTACGTTAGAGCCAAGTCCTTACCTGACTCAAAATGAAATCGATGCAGCTAACACGGTGTCGTTTGATTATCTGAATGCTCAGGGACAACCTAAGATCGAGTGGCCGACAAGCTATGCCTTAGCCAAGGCTTACGTTGATCAGTTGGACAGAGATAATGGCTTAAGTGATGCTGATATAGCTTCACTCAGAACCGGAATTTACTCTGCTGAGAACTCACGAAACACACGCGTGTTGAGAGAGCTTGCAAGCAATATTGAAGGTAAAGCAGGTTCATCTTCTCAATCTGAAAAAGTAAGAACACTTGCTCAAACACTGAGAGATCTGGCTACTATGTAAGCAGAACTCAGAATATAAAATGATCAGATCCCGCATGGATTCATTTCCATGCGGGATTTTTTTTGGCTTATGTTAAAGCCTGATAAGTAATTGCACCTATGAATTTTACTCTTCATATTCAACGAAATTCAACTCAAATAGACCACCATGAAAAAAAAGTTACTCCTTGTACTTATAAGTCTGATCGCAATGCCGGTAATTGCCCAGAACTACCCTAAGATCCTTAGCATGAAAGAAAGGGCAGAAGTGATCGATGATCTGTTGCAAGAACGTGTTGAAACCATTTTGCCGGACTTAATGGAACGAACCGGAATTGATATGTGGGTCATCGTTTCAAGGGAATACAACGAGGATCCGGTGATCAAAACCTTTTTGCCGGCAACATGGCATGCTGCCAGGAGGCGAACTATTTTGGTGATGCATAATAAAGGGGATGGGGAGATTGAAACCCTTGCGGTAGCCCGTTACGATGTGGGAGATATGTTTAAGAAAGCCTGGGAGCCTGAGGAAGAGCCTGACCAATGGAAGAGGCTGGCGGAGATCATAGAAGAACGTGATCCTGAAAGTATCGGTATCAATATCTCAGAAATATGGGGTCACGCTGATGGATTGGTGGTAACCGACCATGAAGAGATGAAAAAAGCTATTGGCACAAAGTACGCGAACCGTTTGGTCTCAGCTGAAAAACTGGCCGTTGGCTGGCTGGAAACCCGAACCCCAAGAGAAATGCAGATCTATCCACAGATCGTTAGGATAGCTCATGAGATCATTGCAGAGGGCTTTTCAGATCGAGTGATCCAGCCTGGAGTTACAACTACGGATGATGTGGTTTGGTGGTTCAGGGAAAAGATTCGGGATCTGAAACTTATTACCTGGTTTCATCCCAGTGTGTCCATTCAAAGAGCCGATCCGGAATCTTTTGATCATTTAAGAACCTTTGATAGCCGACCGGCAGACAATGTTATATTACCTGGAGATCTGATTCATGTAGATTTCGGGATCAAGTATCTGAGACTGAATACAGATACTCAGCAACATGCCTACATCCTGAAACCTGGTGAAACGGAAGTACCTGCATATCTTAAGCAAGCTTTTGACAATGCAAACCGGCTACAGGATATCTTTACCGGTAATTTCAGGGAAGGTAGAACAGGGAATGAAGTGCTTGCAATGTCAAGGCAACAAGCCATAGAAGAAGGGTTAAAGCCAAGTATTTATACGCATCCACTCGGTTATCACGGTCACGCTGCCGGAACCACTTTAGGTATGTGGGATGCTCAGGAAGGGGTTCCCGGAGATGGAGATTATCCACTTCATCTCAATACAGCCTATTCCATTGAATTAAATAATGCCACGTACATTGACGAATGGGGTAAAGAGATAAGGATCATGCTGGAAGAAGACGCATATTTTGATAGCTCCGGGGTCTGGTACATTGATGGGCGACAAAAAGAAATCATGACGATCCCAAGAATGCCGGCTAAACAATGATGTCTAAACAATAAATTACCCTGGATGTAAATCCATTGATAGTTATTGGTGAGAAATAAGTCGAATTGTAACCTTAAATCTTATTTATCAAATGACGTTTAGTTCTTTAAAAGAAAAGATCGATCATGCAAGAACCCTTGAAGTTGAACCGGGGAGCTTAAACACTGACTTTAGTAAAATGATCGATTCGTGTAAGAATAAAGAAGATCTGTATTTAAGTTTTCTGGATGCCTTCCACAATAAAACAGATATCACTTATCAGCAGTTTTATGATCATGTAATAGGCGTTGCAAGATTTTATGCGGCGCAAGGTTTAAGGATTGGAGATAAGATCGCCACGATTTCTCACAACCATTGGCATACCGTAGTTCAGTATTTTGCAGCCTGGTACTGTGGCCTCGTAGTGGTTCCGGTTAATGTGGGAGAAGACGATAATCGAATAGCCTACATCCTTGAAAATGCTGAGGTAAAATTAGCTATAGTGAGAGAAGATTACATAGAACGCATTAAGGGAATCATAGTCGAGAATGACTCCATAGCTGGTCTTGAGATCGTAGAATGTGGTGATGAGTTGGATGCCTTTAAGGTAAAAGACAATTCAATAATTGTAGAGCCATTTACTGACATTGAGAGGGAGGCTTTTATAGTGTTTACATCAGGAACCACCGGGAATCCTAAGGGGGTAGTTTTAACTCAGCGAAATCTACTTGAGGATGCGAGAACGATTTCACAATGGCACAACATTGATGGTCAAAAAAAGATGATGTGCGTACTGCCAATTCATCACGTGAATGGCACAGTTGTTACATTGATCACCCCCTTCTTTGTTGGAGCATCAACCGTATTAAATCAAAAATTCAGTGCAGGACATTTTTTCTCTGCCATTGAAATAGAAGGGGTTCACATTGTAAGTGTGGTACCCACTTTATTACAGTATCTGACCAGTCATTATGCGGATTTAGAATCACCCCGTCCGGAAAGTTTACGTCACATTATCTGTGGAGCAGGCCCCCTGACAGTTCAGGTAGCACAGAATTTTGAGCAAAAATTTGAAGTACCGATCATTCATGGATATGGTCTTTCTGAAACCACATGCTACTCATGCTTTCTGCCGGTCGAACAATCCCGGGAAAAACATGAACACTGGATGCGAGACTTTGGATATCCAAGTATCGGAATTCCGGTTCCCGCCAACGAAATGGATATACAGGACGAAAATGGTAAATCTGTACCTGAAGGTGAAAGAGGGGAGATCGTTATTCGTGGTGTAAATGTGATGAAAGGATATTTCAACAATCAGGAAGCCAACGAATCCGCATTTAAGAACGGGTGGTTCAGAAGTGGTGATGAAGGATTTTATAAACGGGATGAAGATGGCCATTCGTATTTTTTTATTACAGGTAGATTGAAAGAGTTAATCATACGAGGCGGGATCAATTTAGCTCCCCTCGAGATAGATGAAGTGATAAATAGGGCTCCCAGGGTTAAAGCCGGTATTGCTGTTGGCTTTGAAAATGACTGGTATGGTGAAGAGGTAGGTGCCTACGTTCAACTTAAAGAAGGTGCTAAGGAAGATGCAAAAGCCATCATAGAATATTGTCAGGAGCACCTGCCTTATTCAAAATCGCCTAAAGTTGTGGTTTTTGGGGATCAGCTGCCTGTAACTTCGACAGGTAAATATCAGCGATTGAAAGTTGCTCATTTGTTTAAAAAGTGGAAGGATGTGCAATTCAGAAAATAGAACGGCGGATCAAAAAATGAGTAAATAACTGGGATTCTCAAAACAAAATAAAAATACAGGCGGACTTACTTTTAAAGGCACAGTTAAGACAAATAAATTGATTTTAAAGGGTTATCTTTACGCATAAAAATTTGCAGCACGTTTAATGACATCACAAGACGAAAACATAGATGCGGTTATAACCTGGGTAGATGGAGCAGATCCTGTTCATCGCGAAAAGCGGTTGAAAGCTCTTAAGGAATCTGACAGTACAGAGGTAAATACCTTACCCAGTGGTGCTGACATAACCCGATTTTCCAATAATGATGAGATCAAATATTGCATCCGGTCCATTGTGAAATTTGCCTCATGGATCAACAATATTTATATCATAACTGATAACCAAAGACCTGCTTTTCTGACCGATGATTACATGGAGGCAAACAACATCAAGATCATTGATCATAAAGAGATTTTCAAGGGATTTGAATGGGCTCTTCCAACATTTAATACAAGAACGATAGAAACAGGTTTGTGGCGTATTCCGGGACTTGCCGAACGATTTATTTATTTTAATGATGATTTTGTTCTATCGGCAAAGGCAGAACCCAGGGATTTCTTTCAAGGTAATAATTCAGTGATACAGGGAACATGGCATAAAATCAGTGATTATGGCCCATTTAGAATGAAAATCAATGAACTGTTTAGCAAGTTCACTAAAAAACTGTTCGGGATCACAAGGTCGATGCATACTCTTTTACAGATCCGATCTGCACAGTTAGCGGGATTTGAAGATCGATATTATTTTATACCTCATGTGCCTCATCCGGTTCATAAAGAGACGATCCGATCATTTTTTGAAGAAAACCCAAAGCTATTTGAACACAACATCAAATACCCATTTAGAAGTACAGATCAATTTTCAGCGATCTTTTTGGCAAACTATCTGGATATAAAGAATCACAGAGCAATTCTGAAAAAAAATAAACAGGCTATGATGATCCATGGTGAAATGGATCCAGGGTTCTTGCTTAATTATAAATTAAGGAGGGTAAAAAACAAGAAGGTGAAATATGTGTGTTTACAGGCCATGGAGAGCTTCAGACCAGCGCAACAAAAGCTAATAGAAGAGACGCTTAGTGCACATATTTAAAATTGCTTAAGATTTATTTATGACGGCGAGAGTACAGCGAGAACTACACACCAGTTTATTTTTGGCATCTCTGATCTCACATTCCCAAACCTGAATTTTTTGGCCCACATGTATTGGTTCTGCGGTTCCGGTAACCTGCCCTCCCATTTTAACTGATCGTATGTGATTGGCGTTGATCTCTAATCCCACCACAACTTTATCTTTATTATCAAGCAAGAACCACCCTCCAATAGAGCATAAGGTTTCAGCCAAAGCCACTGATGCTCCACCATGTAAGATGCCAAAAGGCTGAACGGTGTTTTCGTTTACCGGCATCGTGGCTACCAACTTATCTTTTGCTACATGTTCGATCTCAATTCCTAGAGCATGTCCCATGTGTTTATGCTTAAAACTGAAGTATAGATCGGCTTTTTCTTTGAGACTTTCCTCGATGAACATAAAATTTGCTTTTGATTAACGGTGTTAAGTTATTTCAATTAATGTATGAAAACGCTTTCAAAAGAGAATTGAAAGTGTATCTTAATCATTATCCGAGAACATGATATGGAAATAAAATGAAATACGATCCAACTACCATTTTATCGATAGTTGAACAAGGCTTCGAAAAAAATAAAACCGGAATATACTCAGCGGTAAAAAGAAACGGAGAATGGATTGAAACCTCCATAGATGACTTTAAGGCCATGGTTCACGATCTCGCACTGGGTTTGTATGAACTTGGTGTGCGCAAAGGGGATAAGGTTTCTCTGCATGCGGAAAATTCCACAGAATGGTTGATCATCGATCAGGCAGTGCTCTCAATTGGGGCGGCTCTTGTTCCTATCTATACCACCCAACCCGGAGAGCAGATCAAGTATATTCTGGAAAACTCGGAAGCGAAGGTCCACTTTGTATCAAATGATGAGGTGTTTGCTGAAACCAAACCGCTGATAAAGGATGTCAAAAATGTTAAGGCCATCATATCTGTGATGGAATCGAAGCACAAAAAACTAAGAACCTTTGACGAAATTCTCGAAGCCGGCCACAAAAAAGGGGAAGAGGATCCGGGCTTGTTTGATAAATTGAGAAACGAGGTGGAACCTGAGGATCTTGCGACTCTTATCTATACTTCGGGCACGACCGGCGTTCCCAAAGGGGTGATGCTTTCTCATGATAATATCGCCAGAAATGCCTTAGCTGCCTTTGAGTTGTTCCCATTTGATCCGGATGAGTATGAGGAACCAAAAGTTCTTTCCTATCTGCCCTTGGCTCATATGTTTGAGCGGACGGCATCCTATATTTATGCTTATTGTGGAGTACCGGCCTATTACATAGAAGAAGTGGATGAGATAAAAGAGGATTTTGCCACTATCAAACCCATATATCTGGTCACGGTACCAAGGCTGCTTGAAAAAGTAGTGACGGGTATCAAGGTCCAAGGACAGGAGTTCAGTGGCATTAAAAAAAGATTGTATTACTGGGCGGTAAATCTGGCGGAGAACTATGAACCCGAGGATCCCCCTTCAGCCTGGAAAATGAAAATTGCAGATAAGTTAGTTTATGCCAAGATCCGGGAGTTGTTTGGCGGCAACATGGTTGGGTTCAATGTGGGGGGAGCTGCATTATCACCAAACATTGCACGGTTCATAAATGGTATCGGAATCTATTGCGGGCTTGGGTATGGGTTGACAGAAACTTCGCCTGTACTAACCGGGCCACCGAAAGGTGAATTGCGAATTGGTTCGTCCGGAAAGCCTATTGCAGACGTAGAGATAAAGATAGCTGAAGACGGTGAGATACTGGCTAAGGGGCCTTACATCATGAAAGGATATTTCAAAATGCCGGATAAAACAGATGAAGTAATTGACAAAGATGGTTGGTTCCACACCGGTGATATTGGTCATCTGGATAAGGACGGTTGGCTGTATGTGACTGACAGGAAAAAGTCATTATTCAAGCTCTCAACAGGCAAGTATGTAGCACCTCAACCTATTGAGAATGCATTGGTCAACAGTGGTTTTATTGAACAGGCTGTGGTTGTAGGAAGTGAGCATAAATTTTGTGCCGCTTTGATAGTTCCGAACTGGGAAAACATGAAAAAGCGGTTTGAAACAACGCATCATACATTTCCGGAAGATAACATCACTGAAAATGAGTATGTGCTCAAGCGTATTCAAAAAGAAGTAGACAAAGTGAATACAGATCTGTCCAAATGGGAAAAAGTTAAGAAGTTTAAGATCCTGAAAGATCAATTTACTATCGAAGAAGGCGAGATCACGCCAACCCTCAAGGTGAAAAGAAATGTGATCAACAAAAAGTATAAGGATGTTATTGATTCCATCTATGCAGATGAAGAATCCGAAGGGTAATTACAATTCAAAAAGAAATTGGTAGTTATGAGCAGTAAAAAATACAGAATTAAGAAAGTTGCCGTTTTGGGATCGGGAGTGATGGGAAGTCAGATCGCAGCTCACTGTGTAAATGCAGGACTGGATGTGGTACTGTTAGACCTGAAAAGTGATGACCCGGATCGCCCGAATAAAATGGCGGAAGACAGTTTGCAAAAAGCAGCCAAGATGAAGCCGGCTCCTTTTGGGCTACCCGATTTTGCGGACCGAATTCAGGTCGGGAACTTTGACGATGATTTTGACCTATTGAAGGAGGCTGATTGGATCTGTGAGGTGATCATAGAAAAAATGGATATCAAAAAAGAAATGATGTCCCGAATTGACAACATTCGGAAAGAAGATGCCATTGTCAGCTCCAACACCTCAGGGTTGCCGATTTCAAAGATAGGGGAAGATTGTTCGGATGAACTGAAAGCTCATTTTTTAGGAACGCATTTTTTCAATCCCCCCCGGTACATGAAGCTGTTGGAAGTGATCCCAACAGATCACACGTCTGAACAGGTGACGGAATACATGCATCGTTTCTGTGAAAAAACACTCGGAAAAGGGGTTGTGATCTGTAAGGATACTCCGAATTTTATAGCCAACCGTGTGGGGATATTTTCGATCGCTAACATAATGCCTTATTTCTTCAACGGAGAATTCAGGGCTGAAGAGATCGATCTGTTGACGGGAACACTTACCGGCTACTCCAAAGCGGCAACATTCAGAACGGCGGATATGGCCGGAATTGACGTAACCAATCACGTAGCCAAAAACCTATACCCTTCAATTCCGGATGACGAAATGCAGGAGACCTTCGATCTGCCTGATGAGTTTCAAAAGATGGTAGATAAAGGGATGATAGGAAACAAAGCCGGGAAAGGTTTTTATACCAAAAAGAATGGTGAGTACCTGGTTTTGGACCCTGATACCTTTGAGTATGAATCTCAGCAAGCATTAGAAGATGAGGTCATAGCTGAGGCGAATAAGATCAAGGATACTTCAGAACGACTTAAGTTTTTAGTGAACTCAGAAGGAAAGATCGGAGACTTTTTATGGAACGTGCATCGAGATCTTCTCATGTATGCAGCCAATCGCGTTCCTGAGATCACAGATTCCCCCTTATCTATTGACCGTGCCATGCAATGGGGCTTTAACTGGCAAATGGGACCATTTCAACGCTGGGATGCCCTCGGTTTAAAAGAGACGGTTGAAAGAATTGAAAAGGAAGGCAAAGATGTACCTTCACTGATAGCTGACATGCTGGAATCCGGGATTGATAATTTCTATTCAGATGGTAAAGTGTATGATCCTGAGGCAAATGCAATGGTGGAAATACCTCCTGAAGCCAAAGGAGAGATCCGTGTTGCACATTTACGCAAGGAGAACACTCCAGTCATGGAAAATGAAAGTGCTGCTTTGCACGATATGGGAGATGGAGTGGCGTTATTTGAATTCAAAACAAAAAATGCCACCCTAGGTTCCGAACTTGTACAATCCCTGTACCGGTCGATTGACCTTGTAAAAGAGGACTTCGATGCTTTGGTGATCAGCCATGATGGAGACAATTTTGCTTTTGGAGCGAACCTGAAGGAAGCCCTAACTGCTAAACAAAATGGAAATTGGGAAAGTGTGGTCGATGCGGTCAACAACTTCCAGAAAACAGCTGTGGCTTTACGTTATGCTCCGTTTCCGGTTATATCGGCACCATTTGGTAAAACCCTGGGTGGCGGTGTAGAATTTTGTTTGTATTCAGACAAGGTAGTGGCTCACCATGAACTGTACATGGGTCTGGTGGAAATGGGAGTTGGATTGATCCCCGCAGGTGGTGGCACAACTGAATTACTCAGGCGAGCCATGGCTAAGCTGGAGGGAGAAGCGGATCCCTTACCGTACATCCGGGAGGTGTTTAAAACTATTGGAATGGCAAAGGTATCTGACAGTGCACACAAGGCAAAAGAATTGGGATACCTGCGTCCATCTGATACCATTGTCATGAACCGAGACCTGTTGATACAAACTGCCAAGGAAGAAGCGTTGAATCTGGTTCAGGCCGGATATCAATCTCCTGCTGAAACCCCTATAAAAGTAATGGGGAAAACCGCACTAGCGGCTTTAAAATTGATGCTTCATGTAATGCACGAAGGCCGATTTATCACAGATTATGACAAGGTGGTGGCTGAGCGGGTTGCATTTGTTCTGGTAGGCGGAGACCTAAGTGAGGAGCAGGAAGTTCCAGAATCGTATCTATTAAAGTTAGAGCGTGAAGCTATACTTGAGTGCCTTCAGGATGACAGAACCATAGATCGCATGGAACATATGCTCAAGAAAGGTAAACCACTCAGAAATTAAAGATCAAAATTAAGGATTTTAAAATTATGTCAGACAGAGAAGCCTACATCGTTTCAGCCGTAAGAACGCCTTGCGGAAAAGCTAATAAAGGGTCATTGCGCTTTACC
>JAASTO010000247.1 GCA_021767245.1 Balneolaceae bacterium | reverse complement strand
GCGATCTCGGACAAGGCTACCGGAATGTTGGTATTGAAGTGAGCCGTTAAAGGATCGTTAAGAGGCGTGTTATCGAGAAGGAACATGACTTGTGAAAAGGTACTTCCCCGCACCCCAACATCGGCCTGAACGCCAAAGCCGGCACGACCATTGATGTTGACACCGGGCAGGCTTCTCAGCAGGTCATCTACCGATTGAACCGGCATTTCCTGAATATCTGCCTGAGTGATAACGGATACATTTTTTCCGCTTTCTGAAATAGTGGTTGTGATACGTGATGCGGTAACGTCAATAGAGTCCAGCTCGGCTTTGATCTGTCCAAAAGACAGTTCAGTGATAAGTAAGAGCAGACCAATGGTTATTAGAGTTCTCATAGGTAATTTTTTTGATGAATAGGTCTGTAATGCTGCAAAGATACATATCTGTGACATGTAAATACCAATCATAATAAGCAAAAATTGGATGGAAGAACCCGTTTTAAGGGATAAAGATTTACAAAACAAGGCTTTTACATCTTTAAAAAATGACAGTACTTTAGTTATGTGATTTAAGGATCTAAAAATTTTAAAACATATGACACTTCCGATCTATCAGGTTGATGCTTTTACAAATTCGTTATTTACAGGTAACCCGGCTGCGGTGGTTCCTTTAGACAAATGGCTGACGGATGAACAGATGCAGAATATTGCTGCGGAAAATAATCTCTCAGAAACAGCTTTTTTTGTAAAGGAAGGAGACCGTTACAGGTTGCGGTGGTTCACACCAACCACTGAAGTAGATCTTTGCGGCCATGCCACTCTGGCTACTGCCCATGTTTTGTTTGAGGAACTTGGTTATGAGGGGGATGAGCTGACCTTTAAAACCAAAAGCGGAATTCTGACCGTTGGCAGGGAGGGGGAGTATTTGAAAATGAACTTTCCGGCTGTTGAAATGCCAGAGGTTGAAGCTCCTGATGTATTGTTCAGATCTCTTGGAATACAACCGACCTCAAGGGTGTATAAAACAGACGATTATATGATCGTGCTGGACTCTGAAGAAGAAGTGGCCGCCCTACAACCTGACCTGAAAATGCTTAAAGAAATACCGGCTCGGGGTGTGATCGTGACGGCCAAAGGGGATAAGGTAGATTTTGTATCCCGTTTCTTTGCGCCACAGTCGGGAGTGGATGAAGATCCGGTAACCGGTTCGGCTCACACTAAAAGTGCTCCTTACTGGAGTAAAAAACTCAGTAAAACTGAACTTAAGGCACGGCAGATCTCAAAACGTGGTGGAGATCTGGTTTGCAGAATGAAAGGAGACCGGGTTGAAATCCTGGGTCATGCTATAACTTACCTTAAAGGAGAGATCAGTTTTGGGTGAAATAGTTCTGTTGTTAATAATTGGTTTAGGTGCCGGTGTTCTGGCAGGACTTTTGGGCATAGGTGGAGGCATCATATTCACCCCGGTGCTATATTTTTTATTTAGTGGAGCCGGTGTTGAAAACCCGGTGATCTGGACCATAGCGTCCGCCTTGTTTTGTACGTTCATTGCAGCATCAGGCAGCATGGTGAGGCAATACATGCAAAAGAACGTGTTCTTGAAAGAAGGGGTGATGCTTGGCGTGATGGGAGCCCTTGGAATATTTACAGGTAAGCAAGTTCTCACCTCACCTTACTACAAAGAAACCGAGTTCGTGATCTTTTTCTCCATCATGTTGGTCTATGTTTCATGGATGATGTATCGACGGGGAAAGGATACCTCTGTAGAAGTGGACAGAAATTATACGGACATGACAGTAGGTCGGTCTTTTGTAACTGGTGGGATTGGAGGATTTGTGGCCTCACTGGCCGGTGTTGGAGGAGGAGGCGTGATGGTGCCTATCATGAATTTGTTTTATAAACAACCTTTCCGGAAAGCCGTCAGTATCTCTCACCTCGGTATGATCATCATGGTAACCACCGGCTGGCTTCAGCTGGCTCTGGAGCCGGGGGCGATATCCGGGTTAACTGAATTTAGTGTGGGCTACGTCGATTTTGGAGCCGCCTTTCCATTGTCAATGGGTGGACTAATCGGCGGTTTTGGTGGCGCTTATCTGAATCTGAAAATCAATCGAAAATGGCTGCAGTGGGGCTTTGCTGTATTGGCACTTGCCATGGCTTTCAGACTGATCTGGTCTGTTTTGTGAAAGTCAGGTTCCCGACTTTAAAACCTGATCCTTAAACCCGCCCCACCGTTTATATCGAAATCAGAACTTGTTTCAGGTATGATTGGAAGTGTAGGTGCTAATTCAAAAAATAAACCCAATCGCCTTGCCACGTTAAATTGAAGTCCGAGTGGAATACGGGCTGCCAATTGAGTGTCATCATTAAGGATCAAACGTCCCCCAAGGCCTGTATAAAAGGCTAACCCCGACTGATTCCAGAAATGCCATAAATAATCAGAGTGAAGATGCATGTTACCCGACTCACCCAATGACCAGGCCACCCCAAGATCTACCGCGGTTCTGCCTGAGGTCCAGAATTTGGCGCTGACACCGGTCGGCTCACCGATAATCACTCCCAGCTCTGTACTCTGAGCGTTTGCAGTTTGGTTCGTCGAAAATAAAAAAGTAACAAGAAGGAACATTGTTGGGATATATCTCATAGAATAGATCAGGTTATTCAGGTTAAACTTGAGTCAATTCTTATACAACCCGGAGGAAATATGTTCCAATGAAAAGCCTGAGAAGAGAAGAGTCTTACGGGTATAAAAAAGAAAAGACTCCCTATCAAGGAGTCTTTCCTGTTGTTAGCAATCTATAGCTTGAATTAAGCTATATCCAGTAAAAAAAGGTGGTTCTCAGGGATACCAATCCCATGGTACCGTCATCGAACCGGTATAATCAACAACTCACTTAGTCCATTATCTTTCGAAGAAAAGCAGGCTGATCGGTGTCATCCTTACGAATGCGTTCCGTTCTGCTTTGGAATGGAGCTATGTTATCCTGAGCATCTGAATTTTGTGGTTCATCCTGTTCAGGCATTTCCTGGTTTTCTTCTTCCTTTCGGCGCACGTTGATATCACGTCGCAGGTAAGAAGGGGTGTCCAGCTTTTTCAGGTTGTTTTCACCTTTGTAGTAATCGCCGGTTGCCCGCTGAAAACGCTTAGGAACATCAGATTCCTCAGAGCGTTTTTGAAAGTTTGTTTGTGCGTTTTGAGCCGCTTTGTTTAACATACCGTCTTTCTTCTCATTACTGGCAACTTTGGCCGTAGAGCGGTCTTCTGATAATTCAAATCCGGTAGAGATGACAGTCACTCTGATCTCGTCTCCGAAATTCTCATCCAGAACCGTACCAAGAATGATCTCTGCATTTTCACCGGCTTCCTCGTGAATGATATTAGTGGCCGTAGTGGTCTCACGCATGCCGAGGTTTGAACCGGCTGAGATGTTGACCAATACATTACGCGCACCCCGGATACTGACACCGTCTAACAATGGTGAATTGATGGCTGCACGGGCCGCTTTTTCAGCTCTGTCAGGACCTTCTGCCGTTGCTGATCCCATAATGGCCGCACCACCGTCGCTCATGGTTGTTCGAACGTCAGCAAAGTCAAGATTGATGAGTCCGGGCATGAGAATGAGGTCACTGATACCGCGTGTAGCATTATAAAGTACTTCGTTAGCCATGGCGAAAGCCTCCATCAGGGATGT
>JAASTO010000055.1 GCA_021767245.1 Balneolaceae bacterium | reverse complement strand
GTAAAAAATATGACAAGGAAAGAGCTAAGTCATATCAAATTGATATATAATGACACAGAAATCCAGCATTAAAAACCTCGTGCCGGACGCTCTGCGTCGGCACGGATTAACTTATACCTCTATTATTCATCACCGTCATTCTTCTCTTTATCATTTCCTTTATCGGTCTTTCTAATTAAATCAGAAGGGTCTCTTTTCTTGAAAGCTTCCAGGAAATCCATAGGCAGCGGGAGGAATGCAAAGGTTGCATTTTCTTCACTGATCTCGTTCATGGTTTGCAGGAAGCGCAGTTGCAAGGCAGCCGGCGCCGTTTCGATCATCTTGGCAGCATCAACCAGTCTTTCGGCAGCCTGGAATTCACCTTCAGCGTTAATGACTTTCGCACGACGATCACGCTCGGTCTCAGCCTGACGCGCCATAGCACGTTTCATATTCTCAGGAAGCACAACATCACGCACTTCCACAGAAACCACCTTGATTCCCCAGGGATCGGTTTGCGTATCAATATTTTGCTGAATTTGTTTGTTGATCTTCTCGCGATTGGCGAGCAACTCATCCAGTTCCACCTGACCAATGATACTTCTCAACGTAGTTTGAGCCAGCATTGAGGTGGCATGAATGTAGCGCTCAACCTGGATCACAGCGGCCTCGGCATCAACCACGCGGAAGAAGGTGATGGCATCCACGTTTACGGTTACGTTGTCTTTGGTGATCACTTCCTGTCGGTCCACGTTGATGGTGAGAACACGAAGATCTACGCGCTCGATTTTATCAATGAAGGGGATCAGCACGATAAGGCCGGGTCCTTTCACGCTTTGGAACTTACCGAGCCGGAATACCACGGCACGTTCATATTCTCTTAAGATCTTGAATACTTGGGGGGCTAATAAAACAAAGAATACAACAAGAGTGATTACCCAGGTTAAATATCCTGAAAATACTTCAGTCGGCTCCATGATGAGTCTCCTCTTTAGGGGTGTAAGGTTTTACGGTAACGGTTAGTCCTTCAAAACGGACGATCTCGCACCATTCGTTTGATTTAATTTCTTCTCCTTCAGTGATGGCATTCCAGTATTCACCGGATATCATCACTCGCCCGGATCGTTTATCCACATCATCGATCACTTTGGCCTTTTTACCGATCAGTGATTCGAGACCGGTTCGATGTCCGGTAAATTGAGCTTTGATGCCTGAGGTCGCGATCCATCCAAAAAATATGACCATAAGAATGGTAGCCGGAACCAGCCAATACCAATCCAGCTGCATTTCTTTGGGGAAGTCCTGAAATAGCATCAGGGCTCCAAGGAAAAATGAAACGGCTCCTCCGGTCATAAGAATACCAAATGTTGGGGTGAATGCTTCCGTAATAAATAAGACAATTGCCAAACCTATCAAAATAAATCCGGCTACATTGATCGGCATAGCGGCAGATCCATACAATAATAAGATCAAAGCAATGACACCGGCTACACCGGGCACAATAGCTCCCGGGTTCGTGACCTCCCCGACGATGCCATAGATAGCCACCATGGTCAGGATCAGCATGATCTCAGGGCGCATAATGAAGCTGAAGAATTTTTCAGCAAAACTTTCATCGAGCGGTTCGATAGTGGCATTTGAAGTTTGAAGTATTCTTCCTTCAACTTCTATTCCGTCGATCTGCTCCATCAGGTCATTGAGGTCAGTAGCAATTAGGTCGATCACGTTCAATTCCAGGGCCTCGGTTTCTGTGATCGCTTCGCCATCACTTACAGCAGATTTTGCCCACTCAGCATTTCGGTTTCGTTCTTTAGCAATATTTTCAATAAAGCTTTCGGAGTAATTAAAGATCTTTTTTTGCATCACCGTATCCTGCTGTCCGCCCCCCATAGAAACGGGTGATGCGGCCCCAATAGTAGTGGTAGGTGCCATGGCAGCGATATGAGCGGCAAGTGTAATGAAGGTGCCAGCACTACCTGCATTACCTCCGGAGGGAGTAACATACACAACGATCGGTATTTCTGAAGCTAGCATTTCCTGAACGATATCCTGAGTTGAGTTCAAAAGACCACCCGGAGTATCAAGTTCAATGATCAGGGCTTCCGCATTTCGTTTAATGGCTGTTTCGAGACCACGGGTAATGTAGTTTGTTGTTGTGGGCCCTATGGTTCCTTTGACCGTTATGACTGTTACGGTTTTTTCGCTACTGGAATCTTGTGGCACAACGGTAGCAAATCCCTCCCAGACAGGAGTAAATACCATCATGATAAGAAATAGGATATATGCAATCGTTCTCATATCAACGCAATGTTAGCCTCGCCTTAAAGGTTCCATAATGGTACATAAACCACATCAATTTTTAAAGATAAGATGTTTACTCGTTTCGTATCGCTTGTACCGGATTGATCATTGCAGATTTGACGGAATGATAACTAACTGTGACTATTGCGATAAATAGAATGATAGCACCCGTTGCTAAAAAGATAACTGGTAAATTAGTTGCCACATCGAAGCGATAGGGGAAATTTTCGAGCCATTTTAGAGTGCCAATATATGAGAGAGGCCAGGCGATGAGGTTAGCCAGAATGACAAGGATCAGAAATTCCTTTGAGAGCAAGCGGACAATATCCGTGACAGATGCCCCCAGGCTCTTTCGAATCCCGATCTCTTTTTGCTTCAAATGAGCCGAGTAGGAAGACAGCCCAAGTAATCCGAGGCAAGCAATAACGATACTTAACACAGCAAACACGGTGGCCAGTGAGCTTATTTTTTGCTCTGACTCGTAAATCTCGTCGAGTCGTTCATCCAGAAACCGATACTCGAATGGATCGATCGGATTTAATTCTTTCCAGATACTTTCCAGATGCTGAATAGCCGCAGAAGGGTCACCCGGCGATATCTCAACAGCCGTGTAAGCCACATAGCCTAATATTTCCTGGGTGCCTTCAACGAGTTTTATAACCAAGGGTTCGATCTCTTTTTTTAGAGAAGAATAATTAAAATCCTCGATCACCCCGACCACGTTAAAACGCTCGCGTTCTCCAACCGGTGGATAAAAGTAAAAAGTTGAACCGATGGCTTCTTCGGGTGAAGTAACCCCAAGCTTTGTAAGCATAGATTCATTAATGAGGATGCTCTGTTCAGGATCACTTAGAAATTCCCGTGAAAAGCTACGGCCTGCCAGTATGTTCAGGTCAAAGGTTTCAATAAAATCATGGGTCACATGCAGGGCAAGGTTTGTGTTATCTTCACTGTCTCCGGTCCCGGCCGGTACATAACGATAGTATTCCTGAACTTCACTTCCTGGGATCTTCCCAATCCCGGTAATATTCTGTATCTGAGAATGGGAACGGCTTTGTTGTTTGAATGAGTCAAATTCCCAACTGATGAGGTTTTGGTTAGTCGGCAGCAAAATTATATGGTTCTTATCAAAACCAAGGTCTTTTTTCTGAATGAATTTAAGCTGTAGAAAAATGACCGCTGTACCAACAAGAAGGATCACAGAAAGTGAGAATTGGAAAGTGACAAGTATCTTTCTAAACAATACACCGGATCGGTTGCTTATACCACTGCCTTTCAAAACCTGAACCGGATTAAATGATGAAAGAAAGAAGGCAGGATATGAGCCTGAGAAAAATGCGACAAAAAGAGTCAGAGCTAAAAGTGCAGGTAGGGTGTATGCGTTATTAAATAGATCGAATGTGAGTGTTTTTCCCGTGAGCTCGTTGAAAAAGGGGAGGGTTAGAATAACTAAAAAGCACCCTAAAATAATTGCGATTAGTGAAACAAAGAACGATTCCCCCAAAAATTGATAGATCAGTTGTTCTCTATGTCCCCCCATTACCTTTCGCAATCCCACCTCACGACTCCGTTCCAATGATCGGGCTGTTGATAGATTCATAAAATTGATGCAGGCAATGATCAAAATAAAACCGGCAACAGCCAATAGAATGTTCGTATAAATGGCGGAACTGTTTACTTCCATTTCCTGATCCCGATTGGAATGCAGATGAATGTCAGTAATGGGTTGCAGTTCCAGGGTCACTGTTTCATCCTCAGGCCAGCCGGAGTAGGCGTAGTAATATTTTTCTGCTAAGCCCTGTATCTGCGTTTCAAGTTGAGACAGGTTCGTATTTTCGTTGATTAGTACATAAGTCCATATCGGATTCCAAAGCCAGCTTGAATTGTAATCGGGACTACTCGCATAAATATCGTCTAAGCTTGAAAATGATGCGAGCAGATCGATCTTCATGTGTGAAGTTTCCGGCCAGTTTTCCATGACACCGGTCACCGTCATGTTTCGAATACCCCTGTAGTTCAGAGTTTTACCGATGGGGTTTTCTGTGCCAAAATATTTGGTAGCAAGATCTTTGGTAAGTACCAAAGACAAGGGGTCACGAAGTGCGGTTTTAGGGTCGCCCTGAATAAGATCTGCTGAAAACATATCAAAGAAAGTGGAATCAGTGAAGTAGAAGTTTTCTTCCCTGAATGAGATCCCATCTTCACGATTCACAAATGTGTGGGATTCCAGCTGCATGTCAAAGAATCGGACACTTGTCAGAACAGATCCGGAAAATTCTTCTTCAATAACCGGAGAAAGCTCAAATGGAGTGGTAGCCTGTTCCTCATCCCGGTCTGCCGAAACAGTGGTTTGAACAACCCTGTAGATCCGGTCAGATTTATCATGAAATGAGTCATAACTCCGTTCATTTAAAACATAAGTGATAATAAGTATGCAGGTAGCAAGCCCAATAGCCAATCCTGTAATGTTGATAAGTGAATACCCCTTTTTTTTAAGGAGATTTCTTATCGCAATCTTAATATAATTTATTAGCATCAGTGAATCCTCGATATACCAACGGAAGTATGTTTTACCCTAATTGTACCTTATGTATGGAAAGAGGACTCTGTAAAGAATTTGTTACAAAATTGTTAAATATAATTTCAGCGGATTAGAGGATTTCAAGGTAGTGGATTACGTTTTTTTCAAGTAGGTCAAAAATCGGTTCCTTGTAAGTTCTTCTCTGCGTGGCGTTTTTAAGGAATGAAGTCATAACTACCACGCTGTTTAGTTCTGGAATGATAAAGATATACTGGCCGCCAAAACCCCAGGCAAAAAAGACGGTAAATTCACCGACCTGCCGGTTCCACCACATATACCCGTAATCATAAGGATTGAAATTACTTCGGGTGTAAGTTTGAAAAGAATCCCGAACCCATTCTTTTGATATAATTTGATCGTTATCCCAGGTGCCACCATTCAGCATAAGTTGCCCGATCTTTAAAAGGTCTTTAGGTGTAAGGGCCAGATTATTACCTCCCATGTAGTATCCCTGAGGGTCACGGTCCCACCCACCCACCTGAATATTCAAAGGGTTGAATAGGTATTTTTTAGCAAAAGATTTCGTGCTCATTCCGGTAGTTTTAGTAATGATCACGGACAATAAGTGAGAGATACCGGTACTATATACCATTTTGCCGCCGGGTTCTTCAACCAAAGGCTGGTCAAGCTGAAATTCAACCCAGTTATTATTGATCACCCAGGCTCCGTAGTTATAGAAACTGGTAGTTTCGAGTCCTGCTTGCATGGATAACAGGTTCCGTATTGTAATGGCTTCTTTATCAGGATTCGGTTTTTCTTCAAAGTATTTTGGAAAATGATCCCCCAATGTTTCATCGATGTCAACATGCCCCTGATCAACGGCAATACCGACCAATAAGGTTATAATACTTTTTGAAGCTGATTTGATGTTATAAGGGTAATCAGGAGATGCATTTCGAAAATATTCTTCTCCTATAAGCTCACCGTCCTTTTGGATGAGGATGCTTCTGAGTGATTGGATTGATTCAGATTGTGCAAAAATTGCATCAAGGCTCGGAGATTCAATCGTAGGTTGGGCAAGAACAGATATAGATTGAAGTGAGATTACTGTAACAGTAAAGAATAAGATAAATCTGAAATATGGAAGTGTCATGCCAAGAGGTTATTAATAGTGTTTTGATCTAATTTAAACAATTGTTTAACATCGGCGCTAGGTTCCATATAAAGTATTGGTTTTGTAAAAATTCATTTAGCTGGAATTAATCATGAATGAAAGTCGGAATAATAGAGTAATATTGATTTAAAATTGATAGTAATTGATCGGAATAACATGAAAAGAATAGCGTTTACTCTGGCTTTATTATTTGTGACATCTACAGTCCATGTCATGGGTCTCCAAAAACTTTTGGCAATCAATAGTGAGTTAAACACATGTGAATCATTTGATCTTCTTGATGCGGATATCAGAAGTGTTCATGCAGCATTTACAGATAATAGTTTGACAGCCGAAGCACTCATTTCCTGTTACATAAGCCGGATTGAAAAACTTGATAAGGCAACCGGAATTAATGCAATTACAGTGATTAACCCAAAGGCACAGGAGGAGGCCAGGTTTTTGGATGAGGAGTTTAAAGTAACAAGTAAATTAAGGCCGCTTCATGGAATACCTGTAATAGTCAAGGATAATATCATTGCAAAGGGCTTGGAAACCACTGCAGGATCAATAGCCCTGAAAGGGTATGTGCCAAAAGAGGATGCCACGATCATAAAAAAACTGAAGGAAGCAGGAGCAATAATACTGGCAAAATCCAATATGGCGGAGTGGGGGATCAATGCTAATGTTTCCATTAGTTCAACAGCCGGTGAGACATTAAATCCATATAATTTAAGTTACACTACGGCGGGTTCCAGTGGAGGGACAGCAGCGGCAATTGCATCAAATTTTGGTATCATTGGTTTGGGGACTGACACGGGAACTTCAATACGAGGCCCGGCTTCGCATAATGCGCTAGTTGGAGTAAGACCATCAATGGGGCTCACAAGCCGGAGTGGAATTGTACCTTTAAGTATGAGGAATGACATGCCCGGACCTATGACACGATCAATGGAAGATGCAGCACGTGTTTTAGAGATCATTAACGGTTTTGATAAGGAAGATCAGTTAACAGAGTATGGTATAAACATGGTGCCAGATAGCTATGTGGAACGCATGAATAAAAAAGACCTGAAAGGTGTCAGAATTGGTGTATTCAGAAAGTTAAGTGTTTATGCAAGCCCTGAAGTGAATAATTTGTTTGAAAAAGCTATTTCAGACTTACAAAAATTAGGAGCTGAGATAGTAGACCCGTTCGTAGTAGCAGGTTTTGATTCTTTGAGGCACAATCAATGGTGCCCAACATTTCAGGATGATCTTAACCAATTTCTTTCGGGTTTGAAAGATGATGTTCCAATAAAAAACTTAAATGAGATCATAGAATCAGGCAAGTATTCACAATACATAGAGGGTGATCTCATCAATTACCAAAGGAATAGAAATTTGAAGGGTGAGACCGTCTGTACAGATGTTTTCACTGATACAAAACGAATGCAGTTCAGGCATGCAATTGAAACGGCAATGAGTGTGAACAGAGTAAATGCGATCATTTATCCGTCTTGGAACAGACGTCCCATCAAGGCAGGTACCGTTCAGGCTATTACGGGTGATAATAATCACATAATTGCACCACACACCGGTCAGCCTGCTGTTACAGTTCCAATGGGATATCTCCCTGAAAACTTACCTGCAGGATTACAGTTTTTAGGTAAAATGTTCGAAGATCACAGGTTATTTTCAATTGTTCAGGTTTACGAACAAAAAACTAAACATAGAATGCCTCCGATCATAACACCCTGATATGATATGATACATGGCGGAATATTGAATCTGTTAATTTAATTTGATTGAACTGAGCTATTCTGCCTTATTAAATTGTTTCTCTATAAATGGGATACCATCAGTGATCCAGTCAGCTGGTGGTGCTTGTTTAACATAATGGTCAAACCATTGCTTCATTCTAATCTGAAAATCTATTTGATTGGCCTCACGACCTAAATGGTGACCTTCGCCGGGGTAAGAAAGCAATACTACCTCTTTATCTAGTCTGCGTGCAGCGTTGTAAAACTCCAGGCCCTGCATCCAGTCTACGGCTCCATCATTAGTTCCATGTAAGATCATGAATGGTGTTTCAATGTCAGGGGCGTGAAACATGGGGTTTTCTCGCTGGTAATCTTCGAGGTTTGACCATGGTGTTACATTTCGTCCCATTCGCACCTGACCTATTTCCATGATACCATGATGATTGGTGCCGGTATTACCATAGATATTGTTATAGAAACTGGTAAGATTGGTAGGAGGAGCACCTGTCACAACAGTTGCAAACATATCAGTTTGCGTAAGAATAAAAGAAGATTGATAGCCACCCCAGCTATGCCCCTGTAAACCAATTTGATCCGGATCTGCATACCCAAGGTCGATTACTTTTTGAGTGGCAGATGTGATACAATCCAATGAACTTGTTCCGGGTTTACCAAATTCAAAATCAACATCAGGCATAAACACCAAATACCCATTGCTAGCATAAGTTGACATATGTGGACGGTCATCATAAACAGGCATTGAATACTGGTGATGGCGGTCTGACATTTTTTCGTAAAAGTACACGATCATAGGGTATTTTTTGCCGGACTCATAATTGGCCGGTAACGTAAGTGTACCCTGCAGTTTAACACCACGACTGTTTTCGTAGTCAACAAGGACCCGTTTGCCCCAGGCATATTCACTATGTTGGGGATTGGCATCAGTGATCTTTTTTAGACCTTTAAAGTCTGTTTTAGTTTGATAATAATCTGGAAAATCCACAAAAGTCTGCCGTGTAAGAATAACCCGGTTTGCATCGCGGGCTTTGGCTAAGTTACCAAAACTTGCATCTTCGTAAATGAGTGAAGTTGGTGATTCTCCTATTTGAAGTTCATAAAAGCCATCCTTTTTGGTCAATTCTCCAAAGGCAGATAGAATTAGCTTGTTGGAGGTATCGATGTACTCTTCATCATTATCAAGTGTTTCGTACCTGAAAATTATTTGTTCCTTTTCGCCGATCCCTTTAGTGATATTTATAGCGTTTGATCCATCAAGTGCTAACATCCAAAGGTCATATTTGTGATTCATGATTATATGCTTACCATCTTTGGTCCATCCGGCTATACCATATGTGGGGCTTTCGTGAGGATAGATATGTTCGGCATCAGTAAACTGTATAGGTGCTGATTTTGATATATTGATATTTGTGTTACGTTCCACATCGTATACAAATAACACGGTGTCCCGGTCTGTTATGTTCTGATAAAGGTAATACCGCCCGTCAGGTGAATAACCATTCGTGCGTTTGATATTTTCCGCAAATAGAGTGCGCTCTCCATTTTGGAGGTTAACTCTATATAGATCTGCAGGAGATACACCCCAGTTTATATCATCCATGTATGGTTTTTCATCACGACCTATCATGTACTGATCATGATCAGATAAATTTAGATCTCTCATATTTTCATCTGTCAAACGATTAAACGTCGAGTTACCAGTGTTAAAGGAAACTACGTACGTGAATTGTTTATCTCTAGAGGCCTGACGCTCTTGTACGGTTTGAATGCGGTCGTCCTTCCAATGAAAAACATCCACATTTGCAACAGTGTCCTTATCCATTTCTACTTTAGGCTCTTGCTCACGAATACCCAGAAATATTAATTTCCCGTTGTTACTCCATGAAAGATCTCTGTTTGCACTAATTACTATGTTTTTCGGAAAATCAGGCTGGGAGTCGGGATCTAATAGTGATGGAGTTACCTTTGAATCTAGATCCTGGTAAACTAATAATTTGGTTTTTGGATGTGTGAGGCTGTCGATCTTAATTTCTTTTAAAACGGCAATCCCGGTTCCTTTTAAATTCCATTCAGTACGGTGAGCATTTTCATCGTCCCAACTTAAATTTGTGTAAGAAACAGTATCAGAATCTAAGGTTGTAACAACATTGGTATTCAGGTTTTTCAGGTAAACACCGTTACCTTCTTTATCATTGGCATCAACCAAATAAGCCAGCATGGTACTTTTCTTATTGAAAGAAAACTCCGATACATTACCAATATTAATGACAGTTCCATCCTTAAGATTTCGGATGATCAGGTCACTACCTTTATGACTACTTTTATCTGTATCAGGCTTTTCACGGTGCACAGCCCAATAATTTCCATCCTCAGAAAACTCTAAATTTGCCGACCGTTCCACCGAATATTTTTCTCCGGTTTGAAGGTTAATTAATTCAGCCTTGTTATAAATCTTGTCGCCGCTCTTTGACATTTTCTTACGGGTTACCTCATCGTTCATGACAGTATAAGCAGCCCATTTACTGTCATTCGAAAAGCTGGCATTTTGTGCGAGAGGAATTATATGTTCTGAGTTGTTTCTCAATGAAATGACATGGAGGGTGTCATCACCGCCATTGGGACGTAAACCATAAGCCATCCAGTTTCCGTTATTAGAAATTTCTGTGCCAACAATTCGAGACCAACGGTCATAGTCATCAATAGTCAATACTTTATCTTGTGCCAATACTGAGCTATTGACAAAAATAATCAGGATAAAAAAGAAAAGATTTGAGGCGGCTTTTTTCATAAGATGAGGGTTTCGTGCAATAATTTATTTAATGATATCATTTAACCCCAAATGGTGCACTTAATCAAGTGAATGCTTGTTAAAACTTGTCAGTGGCAGGTTTGCTTTTTTTTACAGAAATGAAAGCTCATTATCTGACTTAATGAAGGACTGATTAAACGAGGAAGTGAATATTAAACGTATAAATGTTACTTCCTATACATGAAAGGCTTCTTCCTGTCCCTCAGTTACCACTTTTCCATCAAATAAATTGATCAATCGACCGGCGTATTTGGCATCATGAGGGGAGTGGGTAACCATGACGATCGTAGTTCCGGATTCATTTAATTCGGTAAGCAGCTTCATAACTTCATCACCATGGTCTGAATCCAGATTTCCTGTTGGCTCATCGGCAAGGATCAGTTTTGCATCAGCAACTACAGCTCGGGCAATGGCCACTCTTTGTTGTTGTCCACCTGATAATTGCTGAGGGAAATGGTTTCGCCGGTGCATCATACCCATACGATCCAGTGCTTGTTCAACTTTTGAAGTTCGTGCAGCCGTATCTAAACCAAGATAAAGGAGGGGAAGCTCAACATTCTCAAAAACAGACAGTTCATCAATGAGATTAAAGCTCTGAAATATAAACCCAATATTGCCTTTTCTCAGTTGAGCCCGCTGTTTTTCGGTATATCCTGAAATTTCGTTCCCCATGAAATAATACTCACCGGATGTCGGGCCGTCTAACAGACCTATGATATTTAAGAGGGTGGATTTACCACAACCCGATGGACCCATCACTGCTACAAATTCCCCGTCGTTGATCGTAATATTTACCCCATTCAAAGCGGTGGTTTCAACCTCTTCTGTTCTATAAATTTTATTGAGAACCCTTGTTTCGATCATAATGCTATGTGTTTGATTGTAATTACCAATAATAATTAAATGAGTGGGACAGATTCTCTATTCCAGGATCAGAACTTCATTATTTCCAAAGGAATCGTAACCGGAGGTGATTACTTTTTCACCCGGTTCTAGACCTGATTGTACCTCAAAATAATCAGGATTTTGCCGCCCAAGCCTGATATCTCTTTTGTAAGCTCTGTTTTCCGATTCATTGACAACAAATATCCAGTTACCACCTGTTGTTTGATAGAACCCGCCTCTCGGTAATTGAACGGCCTGAAAAGACGCACCAAGTTCAAGCCTGATCCGCACAGATTGTCCACGCCGGAGATTACCCGGAGGCTGATCCGTAAATTCCATATCCACTTCGAACTGCCCGTTATCAATTACAGGATAGATCTTGGTGATGACCAGTTTATGGGTTTGTTCGTTATAGGTAAACGATCCTTTTAGTCCGGTAGAAACAGACGGTAAATAATACTCATCAATGGCGAGCCTGACCTTATATCCATCCAGAATATCGATCTGTCCCAGGCGCTCGCCCGAAGAAATGGATTGCCCCTGATTTAACTCAATAGTGCTAAGTTGTCCGGTGATCGGAGCAGTTACCGTGAGGTTATCCAGAATTTTCTGAACGGCTTCAAGATTTTGATACATGCGTGTTTCAGAGTCATCAAGCTGCTCTAATTGATTGACAGACTGAATTGAATCTTTTCGAAATGACTCATAAGTGAGCTCATACCTCCGCTTCTGGAACTGATAATTTTCTTTGGTGGTGTGAAAGGCTTCTTCTGATATCAGTTCTTTATCAAATAATTGTTTCTCCCGCTCATACTTTGCTTTAAGGATTTCCATTTGTGCCTTAGCGTTAGCAAGCTGCTCCTTCAAGCTAAGAGTATTTTGTTCCAGGTTGAGCCGTGAATTTCTAACATTGTTGATCTGATCATACAACCCTGATGTTTGTTGCATCACCTGTAGCTGAAGCCCTGAGTTGGTAAGTGTCAGGATCGTATCACCGGCTTCCACCATAGCTCCGGACTCCAACATCACCTCCTGTACAACTCCACCTTCAATGGCATCAAGGTAAGAGGTTTGTATGGGTTGAACCGTTCCGTTGACCTGAAGGTATTCCTGAAAACTACTTTCCTCAACTTCTGAGATAGTGATCTTGTTAAGATCCACATTGACGGTAGAACGGGTATCCATGAACCATATCATATAAATGGCAATAGCAGCAAATACCAATGCGCTAACTACAGAAACGATTCGTTTTGGTGTCCACGTCTTTTTTTCTATATGTCGATCCATTCCCATAAATAAAAGTGATAAGCCAGCTGTTATTCTATTTAAAAGCCGATATTTAAACAACCCGATTACGCCAACTAAGAACAAAGAGGGTTGGTAACCGGTTTTGTTACAAATTTATCCGAAAATGTACTAAAACTCAGGTATTTACCGAACCGTTTAAAAAGAAAAAGGCTTCAATTTTAGTTTGAAGCCTTTTTGAACACAGTTATGTGGTGTAAATGTTAGTGAGTCCCAAAACAGGTACATTGTAAACCGGCCGGCGCTATGGTGATAGCATGCCAGTCAAAGCGTTCATCGTAACCGTCACGTTCCCACCAGAAAGGGAGTCGTTCTTGTTCCTGATTACCCACTTCATTCATGGTGGCGGCATCAAAAAGACGGCCATTTACCATGGTGTGTGTAACTGAATCGGTGTTTCGGATATTCTCAAGAGGATTTTTTTCAAGAACGATAAGATCTGCAAGTTTCCCAACTTCAAGTGAACCGATCTCGTGATCCATACCCAAATAGTGAGCCCCATTAATGGTAGCCACTTTTAAAGCATCATGATTACTCATACCACCTTGCTCAAACATCCAGAGCTCCCAGTGGGCACCAAGTCCCTGAAGCTGCCCATGTGCCCCCAGGTTAACTTTCACACCGGCATCGGCAAGTTTCTTGTCAGATTCTGCCGTTAGGATGTGCCCGTTTTCATATTCCTCATCCGGGATCATGGTTCTGTGGCGGGACCGGGGATCGATCACACTTCGAGGAGTGAAGGTCAGCAGTCGTTCATTTTCCCATACATTAGATTTTTGATACCAGTAATACTCTCCGCTCATACTTCCATAGTTGACCACATGAGTCGGCGTATATCCGGTTTCACTGGCAGCCCACAGGTTGACCACGTCCTTATAAAGTGGAGCAACAGGTATATTGTGCTCAATACCGGTGTGTCCATCAAGGATCATGCTCATGTTATGAGTAAAGGTGGAACCGCCCTCAGGCATCACCATCATCTCCAGCTCGTTAGCTGCTTTTATGATCTGTTGCCGTTGTTCACGTCGGGGTTGGTTATAGCTTTTTACGGAAAAAGCTCCCCATGCTTTAGTACGTTCCAGGGCAAATAGAGCGTCCTCGTAACTATTGATCTCCGTTTTGATCGATCCATCGGCACCATACAGAATCACGCCCGTTGAATACACGCGAGGTCCAACCATGTTACCCGCTTTGATCGCCTCAGAATTTGAGAAGATCATCTCAGAATTTGAGGATGGGTCATGAACCGTAGTGACACCATATGCCAGATTTGCATAATATTCCCATTGCTGCTGAGGGCTGATCCCTAACCTGAAGTTACCAACGTGGGCATGCACATCCACCATACCCGGCATGATCGTTTTGCCGGTAGCATCGATCACTTTGGCTCCGGTCGGTACGGTAACATCCGCTCCAATAGCAGAGATCTTGTTGTCATCAACTACGATGGTTCCATTCTCAATGACTTCATCCCCATTCATGGTAATAATGCGTGCGTTAGTAAACGCGATCTGTCCTTCAGGTACATAGGTGTCCAGTTCAAGATCCAGGGTGATCCCTTCTGTTGGTGGCTCAGGTAATTCATCCGGCGCTCCATCCACAAAATCAAAAGTATTCTTCAGATCAACTGTGAAGTATTCACTTCCCAGTGTCCAATGGATCTTATCGCTTTCGGCTGACCAATGCATATGATAACCGGCTTCAGAAGAGATCTGTTTTACAGGAATAGC
>JAASTO010000246.1 GCA_021767245.1 Balneolaceae bacterium | reverse complement strand
TTGTCCATTTCAATGGAAACGATCTGCTTGTTACCGTTGGCTTTCACTTTCACCATGCCACCGCCGGCTTCAGCCTCTACGATCACGTCGTTGAGGCCTTCCTGCGCCTCCTGCATTTTCGATTGCATTTCCTGGATCTTGCCAAACATATCGGCCATGTTAAAATTGTTCATAAGTCTTCGATTTGATTTAGTGAATTCGATGTAATGCCACTTTGACCACTGAAGTAAAAGCACGGGTCATTCATGGGTGGCAGATGTTAATATTCAAGTTCAGCCCCAAAGATCTCAACGATATCACGTATGATGGGGTCTTTTTGTTGTATTTGTTTAAAGCGCTCGTACACGCTCATGGGTTTATCTTTTTTATCTATCTCACCCACGGAGATGTTAAAACGCAGTACGCTACCTGTAAATTCCTTTAGCTTGAACTGCAGATCCGTACTCTGCTCATCCAGCATTTTCTGGGCAAAACTGTTATCACACTCCAGGTGAAGTTCTCCGCCTTTAACCTTCTTAACTTTGGTTCGCTCCATCTGTAGATGTAAAAGCATAGGGAAATCACCCTTTAAAGACTCCAGGTATTCAACCCAGATCTCCTGAATATATTCTGTGGTGATCTTCTCAGGGATGTGTTTTTCAGAAGGGGTTTCCGTAGGGGTACCATTAGAAGGTGCCGTTTGTTTCTGCATTTCGGACTGAACCGATGCACGGGCCTTTCGGGCTAAGGTAGTGATCAAAGCAGGAGCACCAATATCAAAATCATCGTCTTCCTCTTCTTCAATTTGAGTATCGACTTCAGTTTCAGGTTCAACCTCAATTTCAGATTCTTTTGGTCCGGGAGAGCTTCCGTCCGATCCTATGGCTTCAGAGTCAGTTGAGGGGTTGAGGGGCTGAGATTCGGGGTCTTCCCCGGATGATTCGGTTTCATCAACCGGTTCAGATACTTTTTCGGCCTGTTCTGCAGGTTCAGGCTTCGGTTCTTTTTGGGTTGAACCGTTTTGGGAAGGGGCTACGAAGTTACCGGAGTTTTTTTTTAACTCCTGAAGTCCAGCCAGCAGTTCAGAAAGTTGCTCACTCCGCTCCATGTGAATGAGCTTCAACAGGGTGATCTCAAACTGTATTCTTGGCTGACTCGCGTCCTTCAACTTGATCTGTGCTTCGCTGATGATATGCAGCATGCGCATCAGGTCATCCCGTGAAAAATCTCCGGCCGTCTGCTGATACCGCTTTTTAGTTTCCTCAGAGGCCTCCACCAGGTACAGCTTAGATGTTTCGTGAGCGATGTACAAATTCCGGAGGTGTTCCGTCAACCCGATCAGATATTCCTGAATGTCATAGCCTTCCTGAAGCAGCGTGTTGATTAGTTCAAGTCCACGGTCGGCATCATGATCTTTAACGCACTCCATAAATTCAAACAGGCGATCGGTTCCCACCACATTGAGTGCCTGCAGCAGTTCGTTGTGAGTGATGGTATCACCGCAAAAAGCAATGGCCTGATCCATGAGCCCAAGGGCATCGCGCAGGGCTCCGTCCGCTTTTTTAGCGATCACATGCAGGGATTCCTCATCAATGGAAATATCTTCATCCAGGGAGATCTTGCGCAAACGCTGAACGATCTCATCCACGGAAATTCGTTTGAAATCAAACCGCTGCACGCGGGATAAAATAGTAGGCAGAACCTTGTGCGGTTCGGTGGTGGCAAAAATGAAAATAGCGTGCTCAGGTGGTTCTTCAAGCGTTTTTAGCAGGGCATTAAATGCTGCTTTACTGAGCATGTGGACCTCATCCACAATAAATACCTTGTATTTCCCATTTTGCGGAGGGATCCGGACGCTTTCGCGAAGGTGGTGTACATCATCCACCTTATTATTGGAAGCGGCATCCATCTCAACGATGTTCAATGTCTGATTCAGCGACTCCCCGTCAATGCTGCTGTCGATCTCGTTGATGGTACGGGCTAGCACCCTCGCCATGGTGGTTTTACCCACCCCTCGCGGACCGCAAAACATGTACGCATGAGACAAACGATTCTGCTTGATCGCATTTTTGATGGTGTTGCTCACATGATCCTGTGAGACAATATCCTCAAAGGAAGTCGGCCGGTATTTTCTGGTAAGTGCGCGGTAAGTGTCTGACATTGATAAATCGGTTTTTCAATCAAAGCAATGTACAAAAAGGAACAGAAAAAATTGGGGTGAATTGGGGGATTAAAAACGTAATGTGAAATAAATTTCTATGTTTAGAAATACTTTTATGGTTCATAAGAAATACTAATCCTGATATTGAAATACTTCTTCCAGTCCTACCCCAAATACATGAGCAATTTTAAATGCCAGTTCCAGGGAAGGGGAGTATTTGGCAGCCTCCAATGCGTTAATGGTTTGCCGGGTTACACCCACTTTTTCAGCCAGTTCAGCCTGGGTCATCTCCCCGTTTTGAAATCTTAGTGTCCGGATATTATTTGCGACCTTTTTGTCTTTCATCTTCTTGTCCTTGCCTTACATCTTTCGATAGAAATAGATCTGTGTTGTACGATTCACTATAGAGGAAAGGACCAGTGTGACCACCAAAAGGTGGATCAGAGATAGGGTGCTGTATATAAATGGGGCATAGGAAAAGATGTTATCCATGATCACCTGAAAAAGAACAAACGAAACTGCGATCGCCAGGAAGTAATAAGCATTTTTAAATCCTTTACCGGCTATCTTTTCATCACGCTCATCTTTTTCTACCTCATGTTTGTTTTTCAGGATACCTATCCCAACTTCTACGATAAGGGCAAACAGAAAGATCTTGAACAAAACGGATGATAATTGATTTTCAATGGCAGCCCATTCTGAGGGAAGTCCAAACATAGTTAGTCCATAAAAACCTAAAATGGCAATTGATGAAAGCAGTGAGGTCCAGGCATATATTTCTTGTTTTGACATAACATATAATGTGTTGTTAAGGGTCGGGTATTCTTTACGTGATGTAAAAAATATGTTACATAAAAATGTCAATTATTTTTTCGAGAGCTGAAATAATTTCGAAAAAACGTCTATGTAATGATTCTGTGCAACTTTTCTATCAAAGCTATGTAGGATACCCGAGCGATCAAGTCATTTAAGATCAGGTAAAATGAAAGCAGCGTTATTCAAAAAGTATGGAAGTAGTGACTCAATTTTGGTTAGTGAGGTTGAGCTTCCGAAAATAAAAGAACATGAAATACTCATCAGGGTTAAAGCGACCACTGTTACAGCTGTGGATGCTATTTTCAGGTCAGGAAACGATCTGTTTCCCAGAATGGCAACGGGTTTATTTTCACCCAGGATCAAACCACTTAGTACGGAATTATCCGGTGTGGTAGAGGCTCTGGGTGAACAGGTTAATGACTTTAAGATCGGGGATGAGGTCATAGCTGACAGTGGGACAAATTATGGGGCTCATGCAGAGTATGTGATCGTTTCTGACAAGGAGTCAGCCGTTCTTAAATCGGAAAGATAGACATACCGGCTTTGACTGGTCTTAGAAAAAATTAGGATAATACGGCGGACATGCTCTTTATCTTTATCCGAGATTTTTTCAATTAAAATAAGCCCGCAAGTGCGGGCTTTTGAGTTAAATATGGTGAATTATTTAATTAAATGACCTCAAGTCGGTTATCAACTAAACTGGCACCACCCTCATAGGCTTCCTCAGTAGCT
>JAASTO010000245.1 GCA_021767245.1 Balneolaceae bacterium | reverse complement strand
GCTGAGAATGGCATTGAGATAGAAGGAGAGTTGGAAGTATCATATGATGGGCTGCAGACATCCGGTATGGAGCCGCTTGCCATACACCGGTCATATCCAATGGGAAAACTGATCGAGTGGACGAATAAGGAAAGTGACAACTTCTACATTGAAATGATGACCAAAACCCTCTCGGCTCAAAAAAGTGGAGTAAAGGGAAGTTTTGAGGATGGAATATCACAGATCCGTGAATTTCTGTTTGAGATAGGTTTGGATACCATGCACGTACAAATGAATGATGCCTCAGGAATGGCAGGTGGAAATTTCAATACCACTGAGAATCTATCAAAGTTATTGGTGGAGATGCAGTCGCATGAATGCTTTGAAGCCTATTATAAGAGTATGTCGGTGGCCGGAATTGACGGTACGTTGGCACACAGAATGAAAGGTACACCGCTTTATAATAACTTTAAGGGTAAATCCGGGTTTGTGACCGGAGTGAGAACCCTGAGCGGATACATGAATGCACGTTCCGGTAAGCAACTGATCGTCAGTATTGGTACCAATAATTACATTGCAGAAAAGGTACGACCCATTGATTCGGTTCATGAAAAAATTCTGATGTACCTTTATAACAAGTATTGATCTCAATTCCTGATAATGGCCGATCCAAAAGCACACATATTAGTCACGGATGATGAAAAGGCGATCCGGAATACACTAAAGGATATCCTTGAGTTTGAGGACTACAAGGTATCGACTGTAGAAAGCGGAAAGGAAGCTTTAGAATTTGTTTCGAAAGAAAATGTGGATCTCATGCTTCTGGACATCAAAATGCAGGGGATGGATGGCATCGAGACACTGAAACAGATCCGTGAGAAAGGGATCGGAGTTCCTGTGATCATGATCTCAGGCCATGGTACCATCGAAATTGCTGTTGAAGCAACCAAGATCGGGGCTTACGATTTTCTGGAAAAACCGCCTGACCTGAATCGCCTGTTGATCGCTGTAAGAAATGCACTTTCGCAGAAAAACCTGGAAAGGGAAAATCAGCAGATCAGAAAAAAACTTCCGTCCATTCAGCCAATAATTGGTGAAAGTAAATCAATTCAGAAGATCAAGGATCTGATCGATAAAGTGGCTCCAACGAAGTCACGTGTGCTAATAACTGGTGATAACGGTACCGGAAAGGAACTGGTGGCCAAATGGATCCATGAAAAAAGTCCACGAAGCGGTGGACCTATGGTAGAAGTTAATTGTGCGGCCATTCCGGCAGATCTTCTGGAAAGTGAATTATTTGGCCATGAAAAAGGAGCCTTTACAGGCGCGGCCGAACAGCGAATAGGAAAGTTTGAACAGGCTAACGAAGGTACTTTATTTCTGGATGAAATAGGGGATATGGGCCTGGATGCACAAGCAAAAGTACTTCGGGCTCTTCAGGAAAACAAGATCACCCGAATTGGGGGCAGTGAGGCCATTTCCATCGATGTTCGAATATTGGCGGCTACCAATAAAGACCTTGAGCAGGAAATTGCTGATGGTAACTTCAGGGAAGACCTATTCCACCGTATCAATGTGATCCCCATCAAAGTACCTGCACTAAAAGATCGGAGGTCTGATGTTCCGTTGATCGCTGAAGCCTGCCTTCGTTCATTGAAGGAGAGGGATATCAGTTTTTCTAAAGTGACATTCACCGATGATGGACTGGAAGCCCTGAAAGAGCGGGATTGGTCAGGTAATGTTAGGGAATTACAAAATGCTGTCGAACGTCTTGGAATACTGGCACCTGATCATAAGATCGATGAGGAGACCGTGAACAGCATTCTATCCTCCAAAGCTTCTGCATCTGACAAATTGGATGCCCTGGCCGAAGGGATCTCAGACTTTCAGGAATTCAAGGAGCAGGCCGAAAGAGTGTTCTTGATAAAAAGACTGGAGAAAAACGACTGGAATATATCAAAGACTGCTGAGGAGATCGGGATTCAGCGAAGTCACATCTACAATAAAATGAATAAATACAACATAGAAAGATAGCAGCATGAGCGCAGAGATCATTGATGGCAAAAAAGTAGCCGAACTGGTGAGAAGCAGAGTCCGTGAGGATGTAAACGACTGGAAGTCAAAAGGGCACAGAGCCCCGTTTCTTCAGGTTATTTTGGTGGGAGACGATCCGGCTTCCAAAGTTTATACCGGCGCAAAAACCAAAGCCTGTGAGGATGTAGGCATTGAGACTCATACCCGCATTTTGCAGGACACAATCTCAGCCAAAGAACTTAAATCCATCATTAAGGCCTACAACGAAGATGATTCAGTGGATGGCATTTTGGTTCAGCTGCCACTCCCTTCACATTTGTCATCTCACGATGTGATAGAAACGATAGATTACCGAAAGGATGTGGATGGATTTCATCCCATGAATGTTGGTCGCCTTACCGTAGATGAGCCCTGCTTCAGAAGCTGTACGCCGGCAGGTATTATGGAGCTTTTCAAGCACTACAGCATTCCGGTTAAATCAAAACATGCGGTGGTAGTAGGCGCTAGTAATATTGTGGGGTCGCCAATGGCCATCATGTTGTCGCGTGAGAATTCGTCCGGGAAAGCTACAACCACAATTTGCCATAAATTTACAAAAGACCTGACGCAACATACCATCTCAGCAGATATATTGATCGCAGCGGCAGGCCAGCCGGAATTGATCAAAGGTGAAATGATCAAGGAAGGTGCTGTGGTGATAGACGTGGGTATAAATCGTGTGGCGGATGAAACCTCAGAAAAAGGATATAAGTTAGTGGGCGATGTGGATTATGAGTCAGTTCGCAAAAAAGCGAGTTGGATCACCCCGGTACCGGGTGGCGTTGGCCCCATGACGGTAGCCATGCTGATGAAGAACACCTTACTGGCGGCCAAAAAATCGATCTATCCTGAATAATCAGGGTTTTACAGCGATAGGATCCGGTTTTTTCATACAAACTTTATAGAATTAGGTTATAATTAAAACCTAAAGGTTCAGGTAATATGGACAAGGTTAACAAATTACTGGATTCGGTTATTTTTCAAACGGCAATGGAACAGGTTCCTGCGTCCATTATCATTACAAATTCGAATAATGACATCATCTATGTCAATAAGTTTTTTACCGAGTTAACGGGGTACACGTTTGAAGAGGCTAAGGGAAAGAATCCGAATATTTTAAATTCGGGTGCGCAGAGTAAAGAATTTTACCGGGAAATGTGGGCCACACTGAATGAAGGGGAAGTCTGGAAAGGGGAATTCAAAAATGTCAAAAAAGACGGTAGCTACTACTGGGAAAAAGCAAGCATCGTTCCAATTATGGATGAAGAAGGTGCACTGGCTTACTACATGGCTGTTAAACAGGATATCACGGAGGATAAATTTAATATTGAGAAAGCTGAAAGACGTGAACGGCTTTTAAACAACATTCAGGAGCTATCTGAAACCGGAGGGTGGGAGTATGATGTAGAAAATGATACGTTTTTCTGGACGGATGAGCTTTATCGTTTACACGGTTTTGAAAAGTCTTTTGAAGGAGATCTTGCTGCAGAAAGCCTGAAGTGTTACGGTGATGAAGCTCAAAAAAAGATCGGGGAGTCTTATAAAAAATGCCTGGAAGATGGCACCCCCTACGACCATACCGTATCTTTTACCAATGTAGACGGTGTTGAAATGTGGGTGCGAACAAAAAGCAAAGCCGT
>JAASTO010000054.1 GCA_021767245.1 Balneolaceae bacterium | reverse complement strand
TTCGAGTCCCACCTTTGGTACTAAAGCCTTGCAGATAACTGCAGGGCTTTGTTGTTTTTTTGCACAAATATCTATCTGTCAGATATTTTTATCTCCCTCAAGTGATGAGTTATTTATAGCATCAGTTTCATTTATTATTATTTTAGTGTTTGTAAGTAAATGAAATCGAAAATTAAGCAGGTGTTATGAGTAACTACCATATCAAAAGTTTAGAAGAATATTTTAAAGTGTATAGGCATTCAGTTAGAGAGCCTGAATTGTTTTGGTCGGAGATCGCTGAAGAACATTTTACATGGCGAAAAGGCTGGGATAATATCCTGGAATGGGATTTTAATAAACCAGAGATCAAGTGGTTTGAAGGTGCAAAACTCAATATTACAGAAAATTGCATAGACAGACACCTGCTTACCAAAGGTGAGAAGACAGCTATATTATTTGAGCCTAACGATCCGAATGAGGAAGCTGAACATATTTCCTATTCAGATCTGCATAAACGCGTAAACAAGTTTGCCAATGTTCTGAAGGCTGAGGGAATAGGTAAGGGGGACCGGGTATGTATTTACTTACCCATGATCCCTGAGCTGGCCGTTTCCATGCTTGCTTGTGCAAGGATTGGAGCTATACACTCAGTGGTCTTTGCCGGTTTTTCGTCTAAAGCACTGGCTACCAGAATAAAGGATTGTGATGCAAAAATTGTGATCACATCCGATGGTTCTTACAGGGGACAAAAAACTATTGATCTGAAAGGTATTGTAGATGAAGCATTGAAACAGTGTCCAGATGTTGCAAGTGTCTTGGTCGCAAAACGCATTAAATCAGATATTGAAATGGTGGATGGTCGTGATAAATGGCTGCAGCCTTTATTGGATGAAGCTTCTGATGAGTGTGATATTGAGATCATGGAAGCTGAAGATCCCTTATTTATTTTATACACATCCGGATCAACAGGAAAGCCAAAGGGTATGGTACACACCTCGGCCGGTTATATGGTTTACACGGCATACACCTTTAAGAATGTTTTCCAATACAAAAACGAGGATGTATATTGGTGCACGGCTGATATTGGTTGGATCACCGGGCATAGTTATATCGTATATGGTCCGTTACTAAATGGGGCTACATCTGTTATGTTCGAAGGAGTACCAAGTTATCCGGATTTTAGCAGGTTTTGGGAAATCGTTGAAAAGCATAAGGTAAATCAATTTTATACAGCACCGACCGCCATTCGGGCCCTGGCTAAAGAAAATCTGTCTTACCTTGAAAAACACGACCTGTCATCTCTGAAAGTATTGGGGACAGTGGGTGAACCGATCAATGAGGAAGCCTGGCACTGGTATAATGATAATGTTGGGAATAAAAATAGTCCCGTTGTGGATACCTGGTGGCAAACGGAAACGGGTGGTATCATGATATCTCCAATACCTTATGTAACCCCAACCATACCTACTTTCGCCACAATGCCGCTACCCGGTGTACAACCGGCTCTGATGGATGAAAATGCCCAGGAGATCAAAGGTAATCAGGTTGAAGGAATGTTGTGTATCAAATATCCATGGCCCGGTATAGCACGCACGATCTGGGGCAATCATGAACGGTTCAAGAATACCTACTTTTCGGCTTACGACAACATGTATTTCACCGGAGATGGAGCCAGAAGGGATGCCACCGGTTACTACAGAATTACCGGCAGGGTAGATGATGTTGTGATCGTATCCGGGCATAATCTGGGTACGGCCCCAATTGAGGATTCTATAAATGAGCATCCGGCTGTGGCTGAATCTGCTATCGTTGGGTTTCCTCATGAGATCAAGGGTAATGCGTTGTATGGTTTCATCACGCTGAAGGAAACCGGAGAATCTCGTGTGCAGGATAATCTTAGAAAGGAGATCAATCAGATACTTTCTGAACACATTGGACCTATTGCAAAGCTCGACAAAATTCAGTTTTGTGATGGCTTACCAAAAACACGTTCCGGTAAGATCATGAGGCGGATCCTCAGAAAGATCGCTTCCAACGAAACGGATGATCTCGGTGACGTGTCTACGCTACAAGACCCTGAGGTGGTTGAAAATATCATTGAAGGTCGCATACAGTGATATTAAACTAAGCTTTCAAACACCATAGAAAAAGCCCTCGGTAGAAAACTGCCGGGGGTTAACTTATTATGATATGTTGTGTTTGATCATTAATCCTGTTTCTTTTAATCAAACTTAAATAGGAGTGTACATATGAGAAATTTTATAATACTGCTGACATCGATATTTCTTTTATCAGCTATGATCTTTGTCGGGTGTGGGAATAAAAAAGAAACTAAAAAAGTAACTCTTACAGAATCAGAGCGAACAGAGTATATGGAGAAAGGTCAGGATCTGTCCAGTGAAACCCAAAAAGTACTCGGTTCAAACCTAATGAAAGCGATCAAAGAAGGTGGACCGATCAATGCGCTTGAATTCTGTAATATTCAGGCTTATCCACTTACTGATAGTATGGCGACGGCACTGAAAGCTCATATAACCAGGGTCACGGACAAACCGAGAAATCAAGCCAATACCGCTAATGAGAATGAGCTGACCTACATTGCGTCTGCAAAGGAAAAACTAAGCGCAGGTGAACAAGTGAGTCCTGAGATCCGTGTGATGGATGATAAAGTGATCGGCTACTATCCGATCATCACCAATCAAATGTGCATGCAATGCCATGGCAGCGAAAACGATCAGATCAGTGAAGAAACTTTAGCTAGGATCAATGAACTGTACCCCAACGATCAGGCTACAGGTTATGGGGTCGGGGAGTTACGCGGTATTTGGGTTGTTGAGATGGATGGGGAAAAAGATCACTTATAACCATTAGGGTTTTGTGATTGCCATCGCCAGGTATCCTCACACATTTGAGTAATATTTCGCTCCGCTTTCCAATTTAGTTCTTTTTCGGCTTTAGTAGGATCGGCATAGCACTCAGCTATATCGCCGGGTCGCCTGTCCGTAATTTCATATGGTACCTTTTTACCTGATGCGTTTTCAAAAGCTTTGACCATATCTAATACACTTGAACCCTTGCCGGTACCAAGATTGTGAACGATCAGGCCGGGATTGGATTCTAACTTTTCAAGTGCTTTTAAATGACCTAAAGCCAAATCAACCACATGAATGTAGTCTCTGATACCTGTTCCGTCGGCAGTAGGGTAGTCACCGCCGAAGACTGATAGTTTTTCGAGTTTGCCAACGGCAACTTGAGAGATGTAGGGCATGAGGTTATTTGGGATATCATTTGGATCTTCACCAATCAGGCCACTTTCGTGAGCTCCAACCGGGTTAAAATACCTTAGAAGTGAAATATTCCAGGATGAGTCTGAGACATGGAGGTCTTTTAGAATATATTCAATAAACAGCTTGGTGCGACCGTAGGGGTTTGTGGCCGAGAGGGGAAAGTCTTCAGTGATCGGAACCGTTTCAGGATCCCCGTAAACAGTTGCGGAAGATGAGAAAACCATGTTATGAACTCCAAATTCTTTCATGACCTCACACAAGATAAGTGTACTAGTGATGTTATTATTATAATACATCAACGGCTTTGCCACAGATTCGCCCACCGCCTTATACCCGGCAAAATGTATGACCGAATCGATCTCATGTTCTTTAAAGATGTTTTGAACGGCCTGTTTATTCAGCAGATCTTCCTCGTAGAAAGTAACTTCCTTACTCGTAATACGTTCCACTCTTTTGATGGCTTCGTAGCTGCTATTAGATAAATTGTCGATGACGATCACATCATGACCGGCCGTTAGTAGTTCAAGCACTGTATGACTTCCAATATATCCCGCTCCACCCGTTACAAATACTTTCATGATTATTGATCTATTTGATGCGTAATTCTAATTCTGTGATCACTTTAGTACATATGGAATCAATCTTGCTGACTGACTCTTCAAGATCTTCATCAGGTTTTTCGTCCCATAGCAGAGTTTTTGCATGCTCATATTCATCCACGATTTGATCTAATCCTAACATTTGAGCTACCGGCTTGATCTTATGACCGGCTTTTCTGAAGCTGGTTTCATCTCTGATTAGCAGGAATTTCTTATAATTGTTATTGAACTCTGTAAAGGAATCTATGGCTGCCTCGGAAAACTCACTGATGTATTTTTCTTCACCGTAAAGCATTTCAGAGAGGCTGCTAAAATCGATCAAAGTTTTTCTATTGGGCAATTTATTCCTCGTTTACGGGTTCGACAATATTGTGCGGGGTAGGCTTTCCAAATTCATCCAGATGAACAAATACGATCTTATCAATTGTAATGATATGTTCTTTAGTGAATTTATTGCGTACCAAACACTTAACGGTAATTGAAGTTCGGCCAAATTTTACAGTTTCCATTCCGATCTCGATCACTTCACCAAGTTTGGCTGAGTTCACAAAATTGATTTCAGACATATACTTGGTAACAATATTGCCTTTGCCCAACTGACAAAGAACATAGATAGCGGCTTCCTCATCGATCCAGGAAATAACCGTTCCACCGAATAACGTACCATGTGCATTCAGATCTTCAGGTTTTATTAGTTTTCTGCTAAAAAATCTCATTTTATCCTTATTGATTATTAGTACCTTAAAGATAAGAGATAATGATTTAATCAAATAATTTGATTTGAGAATGTTAGAATTAATATGTTCTATTAGATTATTATTAGAACATATATTATTGTAACAAAGCGTTCTATTTTTACTCTCTATGTAAAAAGAAATATCACGGCTAAAGAAAATTATGAAGACAATAGCACTGACAAATCAGAAGGGTGGAGTTGGTAAAACAACCACAACGATCAATTTGGGAGCGGGTTTAGCTAAACTCGGGAAAAAAGTTTTACTCATTGATCTTGATCCCCAGGCAAATCTTACATATTCACTGAGAACGCATTCACATCGTTTGGATAAAACGATCTATCATGCCTTAAAAGGTGTCGCAAGTGTTAAGGATATATTAGTGGAGCACAATGGTTTCGACTTCTTACCCTCATCTCTGGAGTTGTCCGGGGCAGAGTTGGAATTGGCTAGTGAACCGGCTCGTGAAGGGTTGCTTAAAAACGTGATCAAAGACATTGAACGTAATTATAATTACGATTACGTTTTGATCGATTGTCCGCCAAACCTTGGGTTGTTGACGCTAAATGCTTTCACAGCCGTTGAGGATATTTTCATTGTATTACAGTCAGAGTACTTGGCATTACACGGCTTGTCAAAGCTGTTAGATCTTGTTAAAGTGGTTCAACAAAGGTTGAATAATCATCTTGAAGTGGGCGGAATTATTTGTACCCTGTATGACAGCCGCAAGAACCTGAATAAAGAGGTAGTTGGACATATCAAAGATTATTTTGGACCAAAAGTATTTAAAACGATCATAAGAGATAATGTATCGTTGGCAGAGGCTCCAAGTCACCACAAGACCATTTTCGAGTATGATGGTAACAGTGCAGGAGCTGAAGATTATTTAGCACTCGCTAAGGAAGTTAAAAACGGACACTAAAACGATGAGTAAGAAGAAAAGCTTAGGGCACAATCCGCTTTCATACAGCACACGTGCCCACGCATCTTTCGATTTCATTACTCCCTCTTATCAGGAAGAGGAAGAAGTAGAAGAATCAGTTCAGAAAGAAAAAAAGGTAAATAAAGTAACCGCCAGTTATTACCTGGAAGAACCGCTTGTTGATAAAGTTCGTAATCTTGCCGAACAAAAAGATACTTCTTACTCTGCTTTAGTTAACGATCTGCTCAAGGATTCTCTTCGTAACATCACTTCAAAATCCTGAACAATTTAGCTTTTCTTTTATCGAATAAGTCCATATTTAATGGACTATGTTTAATAAATATCAATCACATTCGCTTACTGATCTTGCCCATAAATTATCGGAATTAACAGCTGCGCAAGATAGCAATCCAATGCAGCCAACCTGGATTGTTGTTCAAAATAACGAAGTTAAAGAGTGGCTTTCACTTCAGGTTGCTGAACAAAATGGTATTTCAGGAAACATTAAGTTTATCTTCCCGTCTGAGTTCATTTGGATGATCTACAGACTCAAACACACAGAGGTGCCACAGGCACTTCCTTCAGACCTCAACGCTTTACAGTGGACCTTGTTTGAGCTTTTTGGAGAAAGTCCTCAGATACTAGATGACATTCCGCACATTAAAGGCACAGAAGTATCTAAATCCCGGCGATTCCAATTAGCCGGTCAAATTGCGGATGTGTTTGACCAATATCAGGTTTACCGGCCGCATATGATCTCCAGCTGGAAAGAAGGAAGATTTATTACGCGACAGTCAGATGAGCAATGGCAACTAAAATTATGGAGAACATTAGAGGAGTATTGGGCAGCTCAGTCAAAAACTGAAAATATTCCAACACGTGCATTAGCTCATCAACGAGTAAATAAATGGCTTAAGGGTGGAGATAATGATCTACTGACAGGTCTTCCCAAACATATTTTTGTTTTTGGATTATCCCATATCAGTCAACCTTTTATGGAGGTTATCGCGCGCATTTCAGGTTATAAAGAAGTGCATTTTTTTAACAGAAATATTGAGTTGGTCACAACTTCTCAGGAAAGCAAAGAATTGTTTGATAGCTATAACGAGCCCCATAATGATCAAAACCAATTACTTGATAAACTTGTAAAAGAATGTGGGTATGAAGTTGCTGAGTATGAGGTAGGAAAACAAAAGGATGAGCTGAAACACATTGAGATTCATTCGTGCCATGGTGTACGAAGAGAGGTTGAAGTCCTTAAAGATGAGATTTTGCATTATCTGGATCAACACCCTCATGCAAAAGCATCTGATGTATTGATTCTAGTGCCGGACGCCGAGCAGTATGCTCCATTACTGGAAGCCCATTTTAGTGAGATCAATGATGCTGAAGGTCATAACTTGCCACTAACAAGGCTTCACTGGAAACAATCGCAAATAAATGAACATAGCTTACTTAGTTTGTTGGATCTTCTGAATTCTTCCTTCAAATCCAGTTCAGTAATTGACGTAATAGGCCTAGAACCTATTAAGAAGCGTTTTGAATTCAGTGATGATGATATTGATCTCCTTGAGGACTGGATCCGTTCTAATCGAGTATTCAGAGGTTTGGGGGATTCATTCAATGATCCTTTTAGCTGGCAAAAAGGGATAAATCAACTGATCACTGGAGCGGTGATGTCACCTGGTTATCTTGAAAGTTTCAAGGGTCTGGTTCCCGTTGTTGAATTATCTGCCTCTGACGAGATGAATTTAGCAGCTAAGTTTTCATCATTCATACACGCCTTGAAGTCGGTTGCTGAAGAATCTCGGGAACACAAAACCCCTGAACGTTGGCTGTTATTAGTTGAAGAGATGTGCAAAACGCTCATCATCGACCCTGAAAACGAAGATAAAGAACCTTCAATATTCAGAACCATCTCCAGGATTAAAGAGCACATTTCCTACACTGAGGGTAAAGAAGTTGTTCCATTTTCATTGTTTCGGAATTGGTTGAAAGGAAAGATCAATACCTCAAATTCGTCGTCCGGCAGATTTGGTCAGGGAATCACAGTGAGTACCTACATTCCATACAGATCTGTTCCATTCAACTTTATAGCTGTCTTGGGTTTGAATGAAGGTGTATTTCCCCGAAGATCCGTAAGACCTGAATTTGATCTGATATACAAAGAACCACGGACAGGGGATAGAATACTAAGTGAAGATGATACCTACCTGTTTTATGAAATACTTTCATCCGCTACGGATCACCTTCATATCAGTTATAAGGGACAGGATCTTAAAAGCGAAATGGACCGATTACCATCAATGCTAGTTCAGCAGCTTAAAGAGTCGCTTCCGGAAGATCAAATTACGTTAACCCGCCATCGGCTCCATGCTTTCAACCCGGGATATTTCCTCGAAGAACATGGGAAACAGGGACAAAAACTTCGCAAGTCGTATGATGACAAACAAAAAGCGGTTGCGGCCAAGATCAGGAATTCGCTTAATAAAACAGCCGATTTCAGATTGCATAAGATCGGTTCACCCGAAATTTTTAAGGTAAAAAATCTGGCCATTCATGATCTAAAATCCTTTTACACTCATCCGGTTAACTACATGCTGATAAATGAATTAGGTGTTAATTTTAATATGAACATGGATGAAGTTCAGGACAGAGAAAAATTCAAATTAAAGGGGTTGGATAAATATAAAGTGGATGATGTGCTATATGAATCTATTCAGCAAGAAGTCTCTGATTCCCAAATTTACGATTACGTTAATAAGGCAGGGTATATCCCGGACATGTTAAAAGGAAAGAAGGTATTCGAAATAGAATACGAAAAGACTCTGGAGCTCCTAAATGAGGTATCACGTTTGACAAAAGAGGACGAACGATATTTTGAGCTTAGGTTTACTTATGATGGGGTGCAAATTTATGGAAACGTGGATGGATTATACGGTAATTCGTTAGTGCTTCATCGCGTTGGTCAAAGAAGGGAAAGTCATGAAATAGAACAGTGGATATTGCATAATGCCTTGCTTGCAGGAGGGTACCCACTAAAAGACAGTTACTATCTATCATTCGACAAACATGATGCCATTGAAATAAACAGAATTAACAGCCGGGCTATTGAAGACAATTATTTTGAGACTCTCCTGGAGTGGTATTTGGCAGATTCGTCTTTACTTGACAAATTAAATTTCTTTCCTAAAACCAGTAAAACCTACACTGAAGTTTTGTTAAAGACTGATGATGAAGAAAAAGCTTTAAATAATGCTATTTCAGCCTACACACCAAATAACTATAATAAATATTCAGAGGGTGCTGATGAGTCCAATAAAGTAGTATGGCGGAACCTAAATCCTTTTATGAGATCATCCTTCAGTAAAAACGCTCTTCTATTCTGGAAGCCGTATTTAAAGACTTTGGAGGATTCAAATGAGTAACCTGAAACCCTTGGATCTTTTTGAGGTGCCTTTAGATGGGATCAGTTTAGTGGAAGCCAGTGCCGGAACCGGTAAAACCTATAATATTGCTTCTTTATACGTTCGGGCTCTGTTGGAGCTGGACCTGGAGCCTTCCCAGATCTTGGTTATGACTTTCACGGAAGCGGCTACTGCTGAATTAAAGTCGAGGTTGAGGGACCGTATTAAGGAATCTTTATCGGTTGTGAGGGGAGTAAAAACATCTGAAGATCCATTTTTCAGGTCACTGATCTCCTCGAACTATATTAGGGCAGCCGAAAAACTGAAGAATGCACTCGATACCTTTGATGAGGCAGCCGTTTTTACTATTCATGGATTCTGTAATCGACTTCTGACCGAATATAGTGTTCAATTTGATGTGCCTCCAAATGTTGAATTGCTCACTAATCCGGATGAGTTACTTCAGGAATGTGTAGATGAATATTGGATCAAATTCAACAAAAATGCCGATAGGGATCCCCTGCAATGGTTTACCCTGAATTACTTGATCGATACTGGATTTGGTCCGGATGAATTAAAGGACATTGCAAGTAACGTGATGGGTAAAACCACTCTTAAGGTTGTACCTGATATAAGGTTGCATTCACTGAAACCTGTTCTTGAGGAATTAAAAGAGGTGTATTTCAGGGCTAAAAAGCAGTGGAATTCGGATAAGGATAAACTTCATGAGATTCTGTTTAGTGGACATTTATATGCCAACAAGTTCAAAAAAGATAAACTGAATGATTATTGGGATGTCTTGAATGAATGGATAGGCCACGATGAGTTCACTATTGAGCACCAGGCTGAATTATCGAAATTCAGCCTATATCTGTTTGAGTCGTTCAAAAAGTCAGCACCGGATTATGAAGTATTGGATCTTTGTAAGACCATTGATCGCTTTCTTGAACTGATTAAAAATCTCACCTCATTTAAAGTAGCGTTTATAAATGAGTCAATTGAGGCCATTCAGGATAGGTTCAGGGCATTAAAGGGTAGCAGACAGGTGCTGAGTTATGATGATATGCTGACTAAAGTAGAAGAGGGATTAACGGCAAAATCATCTGATTCCCTAAAACAACGGCTTGCAGATAAATATCCGTTTGCCCTGGTTGACGAATTTCAGGATACCGACGAAATTCAGTACAATATTTTTAGATCAATTTATCATCAAAGGCCTTCCACAGGGTTATTCATGATCGGTGATCCCAAGCAGGCGATCTATAGTTTCAGGGGCGCCGATGTATATACTTACATTGAGGCTAAATCAGATATTAGCAATGATCAGGCTTATGGGTTAACGGCAAACTTCCGTTCAAATCATAAAATGATCGAAGGTGTTAATCAGCTTTTCAAAGGGTCACAGAATTCATTTATTGAGGAAAAGATTCAGTTCCACGAGGTAAACTTTCCGGAGGGTAAAGAGGATGAGCACTATTTATATGATAAATCAGGTAATGTAATCAATCCATTGCAATTCATTGAGTTAAAAGATGAAGAGTACTCCAATAAGACACATTTAAATAATGATATCTATTCTGCCTTAACGCGGGAAATACTCGAACTTCTATCCGGAGATTACATGGTTAAACAGGGTAATTCTGATGAACTGCGGGAGGTTAAAGAGAAAGACATCGCTATTTTAGTATGGAAAGGAGCGGACGGTGAAAAGATACAGGATGTACTTAGGGAAGCCGGCATAAAAAGCGTACTTCGATCGAATAGCAGCGTGTTCTCTACAGAAGAATCCAAAGACCTGTTCAGGATATTAAATGCTGTTCAAAACTTGAGTCATGAGTCAGGCATAAAGGCTGCATTGGTGAGTCCAATGATAGGGTACGATGCGGTAGATCTTGTAAAACTGGATGAGGATGAAAATTCTTGGGCTGAACTCATTTCCCGACTTACTGATATCAGGGATGAATGGAATAAAAATGGGATCGAGAGTAGCCTGAAATTACTGTTTGAGTCATTTGATGTGATAGGGAATCTGTCTGACTTAAAAAATGCAGAACGTAAGATCTCAAATGTATTGCATTTAACAGAGCTGCTTGCTCAGGAAAACAGGATCAACCGTTTTAGTCCCAGGGCTTTGCTTAGATGGTACTATACAAAGCTAAATGAAGAAGTCAATTCTGGTAAGACCAAAGATGAAGAGCAAATGCGTCTTGAAAGTGATGAAGAATTGGTGCAAATAACAACCATGCATTCGGCCAAGGGATTGCAGTATCCGGTTGTATTTTGCCCGTTTCTTTGGAGTTCAAAGGTAATTTCAGGGAATGAATCTTCCTTCACCTTTAAAAAAGATGGGCAAAGCTATATTGATCTGAGTGGAAAAACCGATTATAAAAATAAAGATCAGAATGTACTGTTAGCCAGAGAACAAAATATGGCTGAAGATGTGCGCCTTGCCTATGTGTCTTTGACCCGCTCTATTTCGGCTTGCTATGTATTCCTGCCCGATTATAATAAAATTGAACATTCCCCTATATCCTACATTTTGAATGGTAAGGAGCTTTCCGATGCGGTTGATTTTGATTCCATAAAATCAAAACTGTTAGAAAAAGAGCAGATAGTAGTAAGGCCACCGGTCAAAGAGCTCAAAAGAAAAAAGGACCATGATGTACAAAGTGATCTGAATATTAGCGCAGAATCCTTCAAGAGACATGATCTTTTAAATTATCCAAGAATGCTGAGTTACTCATCCCTGGTGGGAGGACAGGGTGATCATCATTCCGGAAAAGATCATGATGGAATTACCTTTGGAACTCATAGAGAACCAATGGAAGAGTCTGGATCATTAAACCGTTTTACTTTTCCAAAAGGGGCAAATGCCGGATCGTTTCTTCACCAAATATTCGAGGATCTATCCTTTCAGAAAGAAGATGAAAGAACGCAAATTATCCGAGATAACTTAGAAAGGTTTGGGTTTTCCGGAGATTGGGAGGCTGTGGTTAGATCGTGGATTGACGAAACCCTAAACCACAACCTTAATACACCGGATATGTCTCTTGGTGACCTGAATCAGGATCAGTTGATCAAGGAAATGGAGTTCTTTGTTCCTGTAAATGACCTTCAGGTTAACGAGATTTGGAGGCTGATCCGTTTACGTCATAGTGAGGAGACGATCCATGACTCATATCACGGCTATTTAAAAGGATATATTGACCTTGCCTTTTATTGGGAGGGGAAGTATTACATACTGGATTATAAATCTAATCACCTCGGTAATAAAACTGAAGATTACAATACGTCTGCTTTAAAGAATGCTGTTATAGATGCCGGTTACGATCTACAGTATCATTTGTACACTCTCGCGATAGATCGGTATCTGTCATCGCGTTTAACCGATTACTCCTATGAGGATCATTTTGGTGGAGTACTGTACCTGTTCCTTAGAGGGGTTAAACCTTTAGAACCCGGCTCGGGCGTATTTTTTGATAAACCGGATGCTCAGTTGATCAGGCAGTTGAATGAAGTAGTAAAAGGGGGGAATGCATGAAAGCCTTAGAACGAATAAAGAGCTGGAAAAAACAAGGTTATATTGAAGATCTTGAATTTGAGTTCGTACGCTTTCTTACACAGCTTCAAGCTGAAGCAGAAGATGATGTAATGATAGCTGCTGCGGCATGTATAAACGCGCAAAAACAAGGGCATATTTGTTTAGACCTCAGGCAATATGATAATGAGCCACTTTTTGGCGAAAAGAACACAGAGTATATTCTTAGTCAAAAGGTATTGGAGAGATGGGAGATTGCATTATTAAGGTCAGAACTTGTGAGTCAGGATGGAAGTTTAAAACCTTTGGTTTTAGAAGAAGGTCGCTTATATCTGCATAAATATTGGAAATTTGAAGAAGAATTTACTCAATGGGTCCTAAGGCGGTCTTCTGTTACGCATGATATCACTGATTTACAAAAAGATGCGATCCGCCATTTTATAAAAGGCCGGAAAGATCTTTTTGAAATCAACTGGCAGGAAATTGCGCTTTGTTTGAGTTTTATTAAAGATCTGGTTGTCATCTCAGGCGGACCTGGAACGGGTAAAACCTATACCGTTTTAAATATCATTGCTGCTCATATGGTAGCTTCTATGGGTAACAAGGAAGACTTTAAAGTGGCATTGGCGGCTCCTACAGGCAAAGCCGCAAGGCGATTAGTAGATTCCATCGAAGACGGAAGAGATAGCCTTCCGGATAAATTCAAACACTTGTTAGGAGAAGTAACAGAGGCTCAAACAGTACACAAGCTATTGGGTGCAAGCTTTCGCGGTAACAGGTTCAAGTTTGATCAGAACAATCACCTGCCTTACGACCTTATCATTGTAGATGAAGCATCCATGCTGGATATCCATATGTGGGTGAGATTGATCAGAGCCATTGGTCCGGATACAAAACTGGTGGTGCTGGGAGATAAAGATCAGCTTGCATCGGTTGAAGCCGGCTCTATTTTAGGTGATCTGTGCGGTGGAACCAATTCTTTCTCTAATGAGGTAGCGGAAACCATTGAGCAAATGATCGGTGTATCACTTCCTCTTTCAGAAGCCGGTACTCCATCCATTAATGATAGTTTGGTCTTTTTGACAAAGAGTTATCGATTTAAAGAAAACAGTGGTATCCAAAAACTGGCCGGTGCCATCAATGATCAAAATGCAGATAAAGTTATAGAATTCCTTCAAAGTAAAAATTATCCGGATCTGCATTGGTTTGAACCGGATCAGTCTTCGTTTGAAAAAATTCTGCACAGATATGGGATTACTCACCATAAAGATTATGTGGCATTTCAGGATGAAAGAAGGATAGATACATCCCATAAAAAGAAGATCCTCTGTGCAATTCGTAAAACCAAGCTTGGTGTAGATTCAATAAATAATGCGGTCGAAATAGGAATTAAAAGGAAAAATAGTTTAATTACTTCTACTGAGTGGTACGATGGAAGGTTGGTAATGGCTACAAAGAATGATAGCACTCTCAGAATCAGAAATGGAGAAATGGGGATATTTAACAGTAGGTCTAATAAAATTCAGTTTGAGGGTGAACATAAAGTTTCTATCTCACCATCAAGAATGACTGATTATGAGGGTGCATTCGCTATCACAATTCACAAAAGCCAGGGCTCAGAATTTGATGATGTCGCTATAATCCTGCCTGAGAGGGATTCAGCAGTACTTTCAAAAGAAATCTTGTACACTGCTGTAACAAGAGCCCGAAAAAATACTCTTGTAGTTGGAAGTAAGGATATAATACTAAAAGCAGTTAAACGTTCGGTAAGCAGACATAGTGGGGTAAAGGATAAGATCTGGCAAGGATCCTAAATTCTCAGAAATTCCCGGAACTTTTTAAAAAACAAAAGCTACAATGCATTACACATTGTAGCTCGATTTTATACCCCAAAAAGCCAACGTATCAGGGGGAAACAGTTGATAGCTGTTTCCCCTCATTGCTTTCCTAAATATGTGCAAGTCTGTATTAAATCCCACTTAGATATTTTTAATCGGGATTAAAGAATTCTTATTGTTTGGCACGATAAATATGATTGAAAAAATAAAAGCCTGTCTCACAAGTGTGAAACAGGCTTTTAATTATGATCGTTAACCTCTTTTTAGTTTGAGGCAGGAGCTTCTTTTACTTCAAGTAATTCAACTTTAAAAATAAGAGTTTCATTAGG
>JAASTO010000244.1 GCA_021767245.1 Balneolaceae bacterium | reverse complement strand
CTTCCAGGTTTATAGTAGATACCGGAATGAATGACTCCGGAATTCTTTCCGGTTTGATGAGCCGCGACCTTATCTTCTTTTTCAAGAACAAGGATCTTGGATTCAGGATATTTGAGTGAGAGTTTATATGCCGTTGAGAGGCCAACGATGCCGGCCCCTACAATTGTAAAATCGTACTTCATATCCTCAAAGATATGATTAATAAATCAAAAATTGATCCTTCTTTAAAGAAATAACCGAACAGCCTCCCAAAGGTTTTTGTTCTTAATTCACGAAACTAAACCTTATCTTTATGGGGTTATATCTCCAACAAAGCTATTCAAACACCTTTTAATTTTATGAAAAAACTTACATTACCGATCCTTGGATTGGTTTTAATTGGACTATTTACTGCCTGCGATGCCCGGAAAAATCCCAGAGACCTTAGCAAGCAGGATACTCATATTGACGAGGTGATCTGGAATGCGACCTTTTATGATCTTGAAGGAAACGAGGTTTCCATTCAGGATTATGCCGGCAAAGTGGTGATGGTCGATTTCTGGGAAACCTGGTGCAGCCCTTGCTTGCAGGTTTTTCCGGCTATGGATTCCCTCCAAAGAGAGTACAGCGATGATTTTGTGATGCTTGCTGTAAATCTTAATAATTCCGACACTCAGGAAGATGTAGAGAACTTCAAGAGTGATAACGACTACACCTTCAATTATGTATTGGATAAGAATCGAGTTGGAGCCGAGGTCATCACGCTTGGAATTCCTTTCAAGGTCTTTTTTGACCCTGAAGGATTCCTGATCAAATCTGAGCTGGGACTATCCGGTAATGATTATAACGACGCAAAAGAAATTATAGAACAACATAAAACATCATAGATAACATGCCTGAAGTAAAAGAAGAGAAACTACCCTATAAAGTAAAAGATATTTCCCTTGCCAAATGGGGTCGGCAGGAGATCGAATTAGCTGAAGCTGAAATGCCCGGACTCATGGCCCTTCGTGAAGAATATGGTGAACAACAGCCCCTTAAGGGTGCACGTATTGCCGGTTGTCTTCATATGACCATCCAAACGGCCGTATTGATCGAAACATTGATCGATCTTGGCGCTGATGTAACCTGGTCATCCTGTAATATCTATTCCACTCAAGATCATGCCGCCGCCGCTATGGCAGAAGCCGGAGTTCCGGTATATGCCTGGAAAGGTATGACCGAAGAGGAATTTGACTGGGCGATCGAACAAACCCTGTTCTTCCCAGACGGACAGCCGCTGAACATGATTCTTGATGATGGCGGTGACCTGACCAATATGGTCCTCGATCGATATCCTGAACTGGTGGATGGCATTAACGGTATTTCTGAAGAAACCACCACCGGTGTACTGCGATTGGTTGAACGTGAGCGAAAAGGAACCCTCACTCTACCTGCCATCAACGTGAATGATTCTGTAACCAAGTCAAAGTTTGACAACAAATACGGCTGTAAGGAATCCGCCGCCGATGCCATTCGCCGTGCCACCGATGTAATGATGGCCGGAAAAGTTGCCGTTGTTGCCGGATATGGTGATGTGGGTAAAGGAACCGCTGCTTCTCTGCGTGGAGCCGGTGCACGAGTTATTGTTACTGAGATTGACCCGATCTGTGCACTTCAGGCTGCTATGGATGGTTTTGAAGTCAAGAAAATGGATGATGCCGCTGAGGAAGGTGATATCTTTGTTACGGCCACCGGAAACAAAGACATCATCAAAGACCGTCATTTCAAAAAAATGAAAGATAAAGCCATTGTAGGCAATATTGGTCACTTTGATAACGAGATCGATGTAGCCTGGCTGAAAAAGAATTCCAAAGAAGAGAACATCAAGCCACAGGTAGATATTTTCACACTGAATGACAGCGGTAAGCAAGTGGTACTGCTTTCTCAGGGAAGATTGATGAACCTCGGTAACGCGACCGGTCACCCATCCTTTGTGATGAGTAACAGTTTCACTAACCAAACCCTGGCTCAGATCGCACTCTGGAACCGACCGGAAGAATTTGAACCCGGTGTTCACGTACTGCCTAAATCACTGGATGAAAAAGTTGCCCGACTACACTTGTCGAAGATCGGAGTGGAACTTGAAACGTTGACTGAAGATCAGGCGGAATACATTGGTGTCCCGATCACAGGACCTTATAAATCTGATCAGTATCGTTATTAAGATTCAGGCATAATAAACCGTTCGTGATGTACAGAAACGGTTTAGTCTTTTATAAAAACTGATCCTGCATGGTTCATTCGGTGCAGGATCTTTTTATATCTGTTGGTTATTTATCGAAATGAGCAATGGCTTCTTCAAGTGTTCTGTAGTGATCGAACACCTTGATCAACTGCGTAACCATAAGTAAACTTTCGATCTTTTTATCAGCCTGACAGATCACTAATTCCCCGTCAGCATTTTTCATGGTAGTCAGCCCACCGATCAGAATTCCAAGTCCTGAAGAATTCATAAACTTCACTTTACCCAGGTCTACCACTACTTTCTTTTTACCTTTCTCAATGAGTTTATGGAGTTCATCCCGGAAAATCTCAGCATCAGGTCCTCCCATAACATTACCCTTCAGTTCGATAATGACACAATTATATTTTTCCGAAACATTATAATTCATACTAATCCTCTTTATTTATTAAATGATAAAAGCTAAAAGCTGCATTAATTTCTACCTTCAGCCAATGCTGTCCGTCTCGATAATACAAAAAATCTTTTAGTTTAATTACGTGAAATAGATCAGGGTAATAGGTGGGTACTTACTTCTCACGCTTTCTGCAGCCTACATCAATACATTTAATTATTTAGCCAGATATATCTCTAATTCCTCCAGAGATCTGCCTTTGGTTTCAGGTACGATCCATATCACAAATAGCAATCCTGCAGCTGCAAAAACACCGTAGATCAAAAATGCAAGGGAACTGCCAAGGTTTGCCAGCTCCCATGGGAATACCAGCTGCACTCCAAAGCTAACACCAGAATTGATCAAGCCTACAAATGAAATAGCCAATCCCCTTATATAATTTGGGAATATTTCAGAGAACAGTACCCACATCACCGGACCAATTGATATGGCAAAAGAGGCCACAAACCCAATAATTCCGATCAAAATCAGGGTCGCATTTATATCTGTTGCCTGGGTGATAAGCTGTGACTCATAGCTTTGTGCCACATCCTCTCCTAAAGTTTTTGCAAGAGCCTGTTTAAATGCCAGATCACTTTCATAGGTCACCCCTACCATTGGGCTTATCTGCTGCTGGTTAATAGCTTCAGGCAGTTCGATGATTGTTTCCGGTTGAAGTGTATAGGTAGCTTTATCAAACTCGTAGGAAAGAATGAACATACATAATGCAATACCGGCCAACCCGAATATGAGTAAAGGCTTACGCCCTACCCTGTCAATAAAGAGTATGGCAAGTACCGTGAATACGAGGTTTGTCAGTCCAACAAGAATGGCCTGCACAAAGGAGGCATCGGTCCCAATGCCCGACTGTTCAAAGATCATAGGAGCGTAAAAAAAGACGGCATTGATCCCTGTAATTTGCTGAAGGATCCCTATGACAACCCCCACCAAAAGGACCAGCTTAAGCGCCGGTTTGAACAGATCCAATATGGAACGCTTATCTTGATCTTTCTCAGCCTCAAAACTTTCTTTAACGGCAGAAAAGGCCTCTTGAGCTTTATCTTGGCTGTTCACTTTATTCAATACAGCCAGTGCTTCTTCGTCTTCTCCTTT
>JAASTO010000243.1 GCA_021767245.1 Balneolaceae bacterium | reverse complement strand
GCTCGCAGTCATTGCAGTAATATTGGGATTTGCAGGCCGTTGACCCGAACTGACTGACTAATTCAGTCTCAAATGAATCACAAAAGGGGCAGGGAACTACTTTGGTACTTGACAGACTTTTTAAAAAATCGTCGTCTTCGCTTGTTTTTTCGGGAGGAGCAATGCCGTAATTCTTGAGTTTGACCTTAGCTTCTTCGGTCATCCAATCGGTGGTCCAGGTCTCTGCAAAATCGAGCTTCACCTTAAAATTCTGAACGGCACGTTCTTCAAGTTTTTCATTGACCAGTTTTTCAATGGCGTTCATAGCCGGGCAACCCGAATACGTTGGAGTTATCTTGACTAATACATGGCCTTCTTCATTCACTTCAACCTTACGTGCAATACCCATCTCTACAATATTCAACACAGGGATCTCGGGATCGGTCACTTCCTTGAGAAAATCCCAGATCTGCTCTTCGGTATGTAATTGAATGGTTGACATGATTTTTATTTACTGCACGGTAAATTGATTTAGATTACAAGCTGTGTCCCTCACCAAAGTGGGGCAGAACTTCTACGATTCAAAACTGTTGGTAGAAATAATGGTAAGGAACATTTCGAGGTATAAATTTACATGTGCCTTGAGTCAAAAGATTCCTACTGTATTCTACTTCCATTCTGCATCCGGATAGGAACGTCTTAAAAACTGCATTTGTGCCAGCATATGCCCCAGATGCTCGGTATGAATACCCTTACGACTTCCACTCATCATGAACTGATCCCAGTCAGGAACAGTTAGGGTGGCTTCAGTTAAGGTGTCTTCCACCAATTTCTTCCACTCGTTTTTAAACTGTGAGGAATCAACACCTAATCCTTCTTTGATCATAAGCTTATCGACCTCATCCATATAGAATAATTCGCCGGTGTACATCCAAAGTTCATCAAATGATTCCTGAATTCTGCTATGACTTTCCTCAGTTCCATCCCCTAAACGAATCACCCACTCACGTGCATGCCTCAGGTGGTATTTGATCTCTTTCAGATGCTTGTTGATCATTCCGGCGAACTGCTCGTCTTTGGCATCTTTCAGCCGCTCGTATTGAAAATAACTGAACGCGCTGAATAAAAATTGTCGGGCAATGGTGAATCCGAAATCACCTTTTGGAAGTTCACAAAGCTGGAGATTGGTGAAGTCGCGGTCGTCACGGAAGTACGCAAAATGATCTTCATCATGACCTTCATCTTCGATTTCTGCGGCATATTCGTAAAGTGCCGTGGCGTGACCGATCAGATCTAAAGCCATATTAGCCATCGCCAGATCCTCCTCAAGCTGAGGCCCGTGTCCACACCATTCGGACATTCTTTGTCCTAAAATAAGACGGTCATCAGCTAACCTGAGTAAATAGACTAGGAAAGCTTCTTTTTTTGTCAATTCTTTGGTTTCAGTAGTCATGAGTGTTTTATCAATTTCTTAAGTAAAACCTTCAAGCGTCTGGAAGACCTTGAAGCGTTTGGTTTAAGGCTTTCATACTTTTACCCGCAACACTCGCAGAATCTATCGAGTGCTATTAGGTTGCTCCAATCTAAGACCTCTTTTTAACCGCTCTTGGTACACTGTAAAATTGAGGATGCCGGTAAGGCTTGTCGTTGGCCGGATCAAAAAATGGCCCCATATCTTCTGGTGTAGAGGCCGTAATATGCTTTGATTCTACCACCCAAATACTCACGCCCTCATTGCGGCGTGCATAGGTGTCACGGGCATTTTGAAGAGCCATTTCTTTGTCGGCAGCATGAACGCTTCCTGCATGTTCGTGTGGTTTACCTGATTTTGGTTGAGTGAAAACCTCCCAAAGAGGCCAATTATCGTTGTTAGAATTACGGTCTGACATTAAAATTCTTGATTTCAGATTATAGAGGAGGAGTCAGAACTCAGAATCCAGTTGTCAGAATGTTCTGAGTTCTGGCTCCTGAGTTCTGATTACTAACTTAAGATGCTTTTTCTTGCTGTAATTTCTTCTTCCGGGCGTAAGCATTAGCCGCCTCTCGCACCCATTCACCATTTTCGTGGGCGGCTCTTCGGGCTTTCATACGCTCGCGGTTCATGATGCCATTTCCTTTCACAACATCCCAGAATTCATCCCATGGAATATCCCCAAAGTCCCAGTGACCGGTCTCTTCATTGTATTTCAGATCCGGATCCGGGATCTCAAGTCCGATGGCTTCAGCCTCCATAACCATACGATCTACGTAATGTTGACGCAATTCGTCATTCGTTTTCAATTTCACTTGCCACTTGATGAGCTCGGCGCTGTTGGGAGAATCTGAATCGTGCGGACCGAACATCATCAGGCTTGGCCACCACCAGCGGTTTACAGCGTCTTGTGCCATTTTTTGTTGCTCAGGAGTGCCTGATGCCATCTTGGCGATCATCTCATACCCCTGTTTTTTATGAAAGCTTTCTTCCTTACAAATACGCACATTTGCACGTGAGTATGGTCCGTAGGAAGAACGTGCCAGCATCGTTTGATTTACAATAGCCGCTCCATCTACTAACCACCCGATCGCACAAATATCGGCATAGGTCATGGTGGGATAATTGAAAATACTGGAGTATTTAGCGTTACCATACAGATACTGATCTACAAGTTCATCCCGGTCAATTCCGAGTGTTTCGGTAGCACTATATAGGTAAAGGCCGTGCCCGGCTTCATCCTGTACCTTAGCGAGGAGTACTAATTTCCTTTTTAGAGAGGGAGCCCGCTCGATCCAGTTTCCTTCTGGAAGCATTCCTACAATTTCGGAGTGAGCATGCTGACTCATCATTCTAATTAATTGCTGTCGATACCGTTCCGGCATCCAGTCTTTAGGCTCAATTTTTTCTCCTGCATCGATACGGGCTTGAAATTCGTCTAACTTTTCTTGATTCTCCATGTGGAAGCGCTTTTTTATTTTGTAAATTAAACAATACGAGCCTTACAATCATTCGAAAGATAGTTTAAAATCGTTAAAATTCGGAAAGGCATCCTAAAGCAAATTAATAACCAAAGAGAACTTGATATTATGGCTGAAAAGCAAGAAACCCTGGAAAGACCCATTGAAGAGAAATTCGACGACCATCTTGGCCTGCAGGATGTGGATTATGTAGAGCACTATGTTAATAATGCCAAGCAGGCAGCACACTTCTATATCACGGCATTTGGTTTTGAACTAAAGGGATATTCCGGACTTGAAACCGGCATTCGAGACCGTGCCTCATATTATCTGGAGCAGGGAAACATCAGATTTGTACTTTCTTCTCCTCTGAACAGTGAATCCCCGATCGCAAAATTCATCCATAAACATGGAGATGGAATTAAAGATATCGCTATGCACGTGGAAGATGTGGACCGTGCCTTTAATGAGTCGGTTAAGCGAGGGGCAGAACCGGTCCTTGAGCCGCACGACCTGAAAGATGATTACGGTACGATCCGAAAAGCGGCCATCAAAACCTATGGGGATGTGATCCATTCCTTCATAGATCGATCTAATTATGATGGCTTGTTCATGCCGGGATTTCAACCCAAAGAAAGTTTGATCAAGACAGAGGATGTTGGAATTCAATTTGTTGATCATTGTGTGGGCAATGTGGAACTGGGACAAATGGAGCGATGGGTTGATTTCTACCGCGATGTACTTGGTTTTACCCAATACATCAGCTTTGACGACAATGACATTTCGACTGAATACTCTGCATTGATGAGCCGCGTGATGGCCGGCGGGCGTGGAATGAT
>JAASTO010000242.1 GCA_021767245.1 Balneolaceae bacterium | reverse complement strand
TACAAAAAAGGTCCCTTTCTGCACCATCAGGTCAAGGGTCCTATCACTGAGATACGTACCGTGTTCTATACTTCTGGCACCGGCACTCACCGCTGCATAAGACCCTTCGTCACCGTGACCGTGAATCTGAATAGGTACATCATATTTTGCGGCTTCTTCTACCACGATCCGGAGCTGATTTTCGGTATAGGTTTGTTTTCTTGGATCGGTATTGGGCAAGCCGGCTCTTTCCGTGCCCCGTGTTTTAATAAATTCCGCTCCCCTGTCCACATTGATCTGCACTAATTTCCGAAGGGCTTCTTCTGAGGTCACACCTCCTGAAAGCTCAGCGAGCCTTGGATCAGCTAATATGGATTCCCCCAGATCAGGCGTGATAAACACACCGGCCGGTATCATATCAGGCCCCGGAATATAATTTTCATCAACCAAATTCTTAATGGATACATCCTGAAAGTAGGGAACACTTGAGCTCCTAACCGTGGTGACTCCGGATCTGAGAGCCCGGTCAGCAGATGATAATGAATTCAAATGCGTATGAGCATCTATAAAACCCGACATCACATACTTCCCTTCCAGATCAACGACTTCATAATCTGACGGAATGGTACTGCCTCTTTGCAGAATGCTTTCAATCTTACCTTCTGAGATCAGGATGGTGGAATTTCTGAAGATCTGTTCAGCTTCCTGATCGATGATGTTGCCGTTTGTCAGGGCATACTTGTTATGCGTCAATTTAGACTGAGCGTATGAGTGGCCAGTCATTAAAAAGGAACAAATCGTGAGGAGTAGGAAAGAGCGGATCATGCGAGAATAGGCTTTTTTTAGAGTTTCGCCTATTATAGTAAAAGTAGAACAGGAATCCATTTACCGGGTCATGCAGAAACTTTCTTTAACAACTACTCCCAGAGTACCCGCCTGATCGTCTTACCATCTGACTTAAGAATAATGGCTTTCTCCAAACTCGTGAACCATAATTTAGACCCTGTGGTGGATAATCGCTCTATAGCTTCACGATGAGGATGCCGATATCGGTTCGGTTCAGAAAGTGAAACTATGGAATACTCAGGTGTTACCATATTCACAAATTCCAGACCGGAACTCGTTTTGCTTCCGTGATGCCCCACTTTCAATACATCGGTATCCAACAATTCATCATACCTTGCCAAAACCCTCTTTTCCTGATGCATACCCGCATCTCCCGTAAACAGGAACTCAGATTCCCCATAAATTACATTCAGCATCACGGAATGTTCGTTCGGATCCGAATTATATACGGTCTCTTCCGGACCTAATACCAATATCAAAAGCGCAGGGTCTATCCCCAAAGTATCCCCTTCTTTTAACGCTTTTACAGGGATCTCTTTTTCCAATGCTAACTCTAGGTAGCTTTGATATAATTCTGAATCATAATGAAAACCTGAATTGTAGATCGTTTCGATCTCGATCTCGTTGATTAGATCAACGATCCCCCCTATATGATCTGAATGAGGATGACTCAAAACCACCGCATCTAATTTTGACACGCCACTTGCCCGCAAATGAGGAAGGATCACCCCTCGCCCGGAATTATAACCTGGCGACCATACTCCCGCATCGATAAGAATATACTTACCGGTTGGTGTTTCTAACAGCGCTGCATCTCCCTGACCAACATCAAAATAGGTGACCGTGAGTTCAGCCGGCTTAAATTGTTTAGCCAGACTCCAGGTCATCAGCAGGCACCCGGCTAACATCAGCCCATTAAGCATCTTCCATCTTAACCTTGCAATGTGCCATGACGCAATTGTCAGTATCAGGATCAGCCAGAACACAAAGAAAAAGGAATTCTCTAGCTTGGCGGTGGTCCAGGCCCAATCCCATGATGCGGCCGACATTACAAAATTCCTCATCCCTTCAAGGAAATAGTAAGATGGAATATTGATCCAATAACCAACTGCTGGCGCTATAGCTGATACTCCCAGGGCCAGTAACGAAAGTGGCACAATGAGTCCTAATAAGGGAACAAACAGAGCATTTGCCAGTGGACTAACCAGCGATATCTCCCCAAAATAATACACCTGCAAAGGGTATAGCCCGAACTGAACCACCAGCGAAACGATCACCACCATGAGTGGCTTTCCAAACCAACGGATCCTCACCCAATAGGGCAGCATGTTCTGCACAACGGGCAGAATTAGCAATATGATGAGTACGGCAGAAAATGAAAGCTGAAACCCGATCTGAAAGAACTGCTCCGGATCAATGATCAATAAAGTGATGGCGGCAGCAGCGGTTAGGTTTATAGAATCGTTGATCTTGTGATATAACTTTCCATAGGTCAGAAAAAAGGCCATGACCGATGCGCGGCTTACAGATGGAGAGAATCCGGTGATTCCGGCATAGCAAACCAGTATCGCAACCAGTAAAAATAACCCATATGCTTTCCCAAACCTGCGGGTCCAGAAGTAGGGAATGATCAGCCAGAATGGTGCAATAATGAAACCTACATGCAAACCTGATACAGCCATGATATGCGACAAACCCGCTCTTGCAAAGGCTGACTTTGATTGGGTATCCAGATCTTGCTTAAAGCCTATGAGCAGTGCCTTGGCTATGGGAGCTGTTTGTTCCGAGAAATTATGATCAACCAACTCCAGGGCCTTTTCTCTCCACCATATCCACTCTGCCATTCTAGTATTTCGGGATACATGTATCAAGCTGTCTGCCTTCAATTGCAGCACAATTCCCTGTGATTCTAAAAAGGATTTATAGTTAAAATCCAGGGGATTTCGTTTTCCTGTGATCGGGATGTTGGTGGCACTAAATTGAACCCTATCCCCTAAAGTAACTACCTCACTATAACCGATCTCATCCGCCAATATTCTCGCTTTGTAAGCCTGTAAGATCCTGACTCCATCATAGTAAGTGGTATCCACCTCCACATCCCATCTTTCTTTTCCGGCGGTAGTGTGTGAAATGGAAACAACCTGTCCGGTGGCTTTTACTTCTTCCCAATCCAGATTCTTTAAGAGTGAAATGGCTGTACTGCTTTCACTTTTGTGAAGCACCCCCATCCTGAAGACGCCAAAACTCATGATGAGAAACAGAAAAAGTCCGGTTGAGACCCTCGACCAAATAGTGAGGGCAAACCTTTTTCCTATCCACTCTGATGCAACATACAGCAGTATTACTCCTGCCAGTACATACAAAGTGAGCATGAACTCAGGTTCATAAAAATAAAAAAGCAGAATACCTGCAATTAAGAACAATGCTATTCTCACTGCAGGATATCTGCTAAATGGAAATCGATATGTCCCCCGTCGCTCCATAACAGTTAGAGCGACTTAAGGGCAATTCCTTACAAAAAAATTTACCGGTTTTAATTACTCCGTTGCCTCTGTGACCGTAGGCACTAAACGGTAAACACCGTCGCCTTCAGCTGTCAGATAGATGTAGCCATCAGGACCTTGAACAACATCGCGAATTCTGCCTACGCCTTCAACCAGTTTGGTTTCACCTAAAATATCGTTGCCTTCTACATCAAGGTGAGCGATATAGGAGAATTTTAGCGAGGCTACCAGCAGGTCTCCTTCCCAGCCCGGATATTTATCACTGTTCACAAATGCCATACCGGCGGGGGCAATAGATGGATCCCAGTATAAGATGGGCTGCTCCATGCCTGCACGAGCCGTGTCTTCAGCGAACTCGGTTCCGTTATAGTTGATACCATAACTGATCACCGGCCATCCGTAATTATTACCGGCTTCAACAATATTAACTTCATC
>JAASTO010000241.1 GCA_021767245.1 Balneolaceae bacterium | reverse complement strand
GTCAGCGTTCCCCAGGTAAAAAACTCCTTGTCGTGCTTATACAAGGTTCCAACAGGATACGGTGCGAGTCGCTCATCTCTCTCGCTTCCCTCGTAGCTGAAAACACGAGCCATCCCGGCTTTCATGTGATACAGCAAGTGGCAATGAAAGAACCAGTCCTTTTCCTCGTTTGCAGCAAATTCAATAGTCACCCGACTCATTGGCGGCACATCTACCGTATGTTTGAGCGGAGCCTTGGCCCCGTTTCCATTCAGAACCCGAAAGAAATGTCCGTGGAGATGCATGGGGTGATGCATCATAGTCGTATTATTCAGCGTGACACGAACCACTTCTCCCTTTTTGATCTTGATCTTATCCGAAGCAGACAGCGTTTTCCCGTTAATGCTCCACGTGTAGCGCCACATGTTTCCGGTTAGATTGAAGGTTAAATTTCGAACTGAATCCCCTTCACTGAACTCGGTGTTTTCCGGGGATTTCAGGATGGAGTTGCTGTAGCCGGTTTCCCACATGGTCATGGGTTGTGTGGGATCATCCATTGCGTGCATGGAATGATCCATGTCTTCCATCTCATTCTCTTCTTTATTCATATTATGTGACGAGTGATCATCTTCAGACTGCATGTCTTGATTCATCTCGTGTCCATCGTGGTTACCCATCTCATCTTCGGAATGATCAGTTCTGGTGGTTTCGTAGGTTGTGAAAGACCCTAGTTCCTCTCCATCCAGACTCATGTCATGACCGCCAACGCCGTGCATGTCGGCCATTTCAGCACCCATTTTTTGGTAATCAGGGAAGGGAATATCCGGCGCGAATGATTTGGTTCCGTTTCCAATGAATGCAGAAGCTGAGCCGGTCACATCATGTGGCGTGGCCTGAAGCTCTAAGCTTTCTCCTTCGGGCACGGTGATGATAAAATCGTAGGTCTCTGCCAGGCCGATCAGTACTTTATCCGTTTTCACCGGTTCTACATTGATTCCATCGGCAGAAACGATCTGCAGATCGCCGCCGGCATAATTCAGCCAGAAATAACTGGAAGCCCCAGCGTTGATCACGCGAACCCGCACGTTGGTCCCCGGCTCATACCCATCATAGACCTGTTCCTGTTTTCCGTTGATGAGAAATGCATCATAGGGGATATCAGAAATATGCATCCCAGGCATTTTTTGGGACCAGAGTTTGAACTGCGCTCCCACTGTTCCGCTTTGAATGGACTTTAACATGGAGGGAGCATTGCCCAATTCAACGCCGTACCATTCATTGTGGCGTTTCAGGTTTTTCATTATACGATCGGGATTATCATTGGTCCAGTCTGACAAAACCAACACCAGATCTTCATCATAATCCAGTTTCTTCTCTTTCGGCTCAATGACAATGCTACCATAAATTCCCTTTTGTTCCTGAAGTCCGGTGTGAGAATGGTACCAGTAAGTGCCTGAATGCGTGAGCGGAAAATCATAGGTTAACGTTTTGCCCTGACGGATCGGTGGCGTGGTCAAGTAAGGCACACCATCCATGAAGTTCGGTAACAGGAGCCCGTGCCAGTGAACGGAGGTTTCTTCATCCATCGTGTTGGTTACATGAATAACCGCGTGTTTGCCTTCCTGAAAAGTGAGCGTTGGCCCGGGAATCGTGCCATTGATAGCCATGGCATTCACATCCTCACCAGTTATATTCACCGTTTTTTCACTGATGGTAAGGTGGTAGATCAGGCTGTCGCCCTTTACTTCCGGTTGCAATTCCTGGGAGTGAACAGCATTAAAAAATGAAGCTGTAAAAGTGATTAATACTAACAGATTGAATTTCATAAATAATATGGTTGATGGTGCTGAGAACTAGTGATCAAGAGGCTTATCAAGCCTCGGTCCGAACGTCTGGTTCGGAATGCATGGCAGAACCGCCGGTTCCAATTAAGTTGATATGAGCTTGGTTGTCCTTACTGTCCTCTCTGATTTCCAGCAAAGCTGAAATCGGTCTCTCTCCAAAGAGAGATAGGTTATGGCCAAATTCAGATTGTAGAGTTCGTTTTAACACATAGAAACTGGCAAGAACCTGTGTCCCTCCGGAGGGACAGTAAGAACAGCCTGCTGTTACTTACGGGGAGGAGAGTCAAAGAAAAGATACCCGACTCAAAGGCACACCGATCCCTATTTCAGAAAAGTCTCGTTAAGGAGATAGATAGGTGGTGGTGAATAGGCACCCGAAACCGGAATTTGAAAAGCATTGGTTTCGGGTTCGTGTGTGTGAAATTCAGCCAGGATGTGAACAACCGCCAAAGCAGGCACTTTTACTTTGAGCTTGGCCTGAGCTTCTGTTTTAACCGGGGCTTCCTCAACCGAACAAGCACAGGCAAAACCAAGGTCATGAAGATCGTGATGCTTCCCATCAGTTTCTTGATGATTAGATACACCGTCGTTCATAGGACAGTCTTCAGCATGCTCACTCATTGGCAGGTGCATGTCCTGCATCTCATGACAAACATCCTCCGACATGGCATGGAGCCCGGAAGGAACTGAGACCCCAATCAGGATGCTGATACTGAGCACAGAAGCGATCAAACGATATGTGGCAGAAATTTTCACAAACCTAAATTAGTCAAGGGGGCAGTGAAATCAAAGCAAGCAGGAAAGGTTGTCAGGATCTGATAAATGTTTGTTGGGATTTGATAAGGGAATATTAAAGATCGAATAGCATAACATGAACAAGCCAATCAATGCAAGTGATTTCCTAATAACTATGTGAACTCCGTATATTAAACGCAGTAAAGTTTCTTAAAAATCATCCGCTCAAACAAGAGGTTCTTCCATTAGCCCAGCTGTCAAAAAACGCTACATCCTGATTCTCGGTATTGTCTTTATTGCACTTTCCATGCGTTCCCCGTTATCGGGTGTTGGACCGCTAACGGAGTCCATTCAGAATGCACTGGGGTTATCGTACAGCATGATCGGGTTGATAACCACCTTGCCCCTCATCTGCTTTGCCATACTTTCGGGCTTCACGCTGTATTTTACCCAACGATTTGGGTTGGAAGTCACCCTTGGAGCGGCCTTATTTATTCTGACCGTAGGTGTACTGGGGCGTTCATTTGCCAATATACCGGCGCTATATCTAGGTACATTATTTTTGGGGATCGGTATAGCTGTGATGAATGTACTGATGCCTTCTATCGTGAAGAGAGACTTTCCGCAACGATCCGGATTTATGACGAGCTTGTATTCCGGGGTGATGGGTATCGGGGCCACCCTGGGCGCCGGATTGAGTGTCCCTCTTGCACAGGCTACTAACTGGCAATTTTCGCTGGGTAGCTGGGCGGCCTTTTCAATGATCGGGTTACTTTTTTGGATCCCTCAGCTTAAGAACAGAACCAAGCCTAAAAACCCCATTCATATTGGAATGGCGATCAAGAAACTTGGGTCTTCACCGATCGCCTGGCAAATAGCGCTGTTTATGGGTTTGCAATCGCTCATTTTTTATGCAGTGCTCGCCTGGTTACCGGAGATCCTGATCGATAGGGGTATGCCCCCAACGAAGGCCGGGTTGGTATTATCCGTTTCTCAGGGAACCGGTATATTGGGTTCTCTGATCATTCCTTCCATTGCCGGACGGTTTTCAGATCAGCGCAAGATCGTTTGGGTGACGGGTGCTTTGGAGTTGATCGGGGTCACAGGGATCCTGTTATCCGATACCTTTATGGTATCAACCTGGGCCGGAATTTTAGGATTTGGGTTGGGGGGAAATTTTAGCCTGGCCTTGCTATTCATGGTATTACG
>JAASTO010000240.1 GCA_021767245.1 Balneolaceae bacterium | reverse complement strand
ATAAACAAAACAGCTCTAAAATACACTTTCTGCCTGCTATGAAAAAATTGTATTACTCCATGGGTGAAGTCAGTAAATTAACGGGACTTGAGCCGCATGTTCTCAGAAACTGGGAAAAGACCTATTCTGAGCTTAGACCTAAGAAAAACAGTGCGGGAAACCGTGTGTACAAGGAAAGTGAGCTGGCGCTCATCTTCAGGATCAAAGAGTTGTTGCACGACAAAAAGTACAGCACAGAAGGTGTTCAGGAGATCCTGACCAATGGCGAACCCAAAAAGAAACAATCAGACCTGAGTGCCGAGGCACAAAAAGACCTTTCCGAGATCCGGGTATTTTTAAATGACCTTCTTGAAAGGCTTTAAAGGAATTAGGTTTATCATCTGGTAGGTTCAACGAATCACAAAGTGTACCGCCCTAAACTATTTTTACAAGAATTCTGTATCAAAACTGCATTTTTGTCTTAGAAAACTTCAAAGTAACTAACAAAAATCAGGAATTTATCTTACCTTCATGATTGCTTCATAAAGCCGTATTTGAACAAGCTCAGTAAATGAATTCAGTTAACGAAAACGTATTAATCAAGAGACCTTTCAGCGAGGTAGTATCTGACTATTATCAACTGACTAAACCCGGCATTACTATGTCTGTTTTGGTGAGTATGCTGGTTGGATTTATACTTGGAAGTGGTTCCGATATTAATTTCTCAATTCTTGTTCACGCTCTAATCGGCACCTATTTGATCGCTGCAGGAACCGGTGCTCATAACCAGTTTATTGAACGAGTTTCTGACCGACTCATGAAGCGTACGGCCAAACGTCCGCTTCCCGATCAACGAATTGAATCCAGGAGTGGAATGATCTTTTCGCTCTCACTGATCTTTTCTGGTCTCTTCTACCTTATTTTAATGGTCAACCCGGTCGCCGGTGCCGTTTCGTTCGTAACGGCTTTGATCTATTTGGGTGTTTATACCCCTATGAAAAAAGTATCGCCTGTTAACATAGCTATTGGAGCTATCCCGGGGGCACTGCCCCCTGTTGGTGGATGGGCAGCAGCAACGGGTAATATTGCGGAACCGGGTATGTGGTTGTTATTTGGGATCATGTTTTTCTGGCAAGTACCACATGTACTCTCAATTGCATGGCTGTGTAAAGATGATTACTCAAGCGCCGGTCTAAAGATGCTTCCTAAGAATGATGAAGTGGGGCGTAAAACCCTCTTCTGGTCTATGATCTGTGTTCTGGGTCTATTTCCGGTCACCCTGGCCCTATGGCAACTGAATATTTCAGGAATGATCTTCTTGGTTCTCGGAATGATCTTAGCTATTGGCTTTACAGCTTATACCATCAAATTTGGGATGGACCGAACAAAGGAAAATGCCAAGAAAATGATGTTCGCATCCATTGCCTACCTGCCCTTGGTTTGGGTTGCTGTATTTATTGATCGTTTCATCTCTTTCTGATCTGATCTTACCCTTTTAAAACTTCTGGATTTCATATAAAGTCCCCCTTCTTTACTTATCTATTTTAACATCACAAAAAAAGGTGATCGTAATTCCTTTTAGGGAATCCGAATCACCCTCATTAAAAAATAGATTGCAAAACCTTTAAGAATTTGCTGAAACTCAGATCTCAGGGTACTGAGCAGGATCAGCTTCACTCATTATCGAGTAGATTGTCTCAAAGATATCCTCAGCATTGGGTTTACTGAAGTAATCACCGTCAGATGCATAAGCCGGTCTGTGGGCTTTGGCTGTCAGGCATTTAGGTTTAGAATCCAGGTTGAAATACCCGCCTTGTACTTCAAGGATGTTCTGCAGTATATAGGCCGAGGCTCCACCCGGTACATCCTCATCAACGATCAATAGTCGGTTTGTCTTGCCAAGTGATTTACCGATCACATGATCAATATCGAATGGCAACAGAGTTCTTACATCGATCAGCTCAACGGAAATTCCGGCTTTTTCTAATTGTGGAAGCAGGCTTTCGATCATATTGAACGTAGATCCATAAGAAATCACGGTAATGTCTGAACCTTCATTCACGATCTCAGGCTTGCCTAATGGTGTTGTAAACTCACCAAGATTATTCGGCAATTCTTCTTTCAGTCTGTAGCCATTCAATGGCTCTACAATGATCGCAGGGTCATCTCCCTGAAGTAAAGTATTATAAAAACCGGCAGCTTCAGTCAGATTTCGTGGTACACAAAAATGTACCCCTCTTACACCATTAACGATCATGCCCATTGGTGAACCTGAGTGCCAGATTCCCTCCAAACGATGTCCGCGCGTTCTCACAATGAGCGGTGCAGCCTGACCACCTTTGGTTCTGTAACGAATGGTGGCAAGGTCATCAGAGATTCCCTGAAAACAATAGAGCAAATAATCCAGGTACTGAATTTCTGCGATGGGTCTCAAACCACGAATAGCCATCCCAATTCCCTGACCTAATATGGTTGCCTCACGAATACCGGTGTCACTTACACGGGTCTCACCATATTTGTCCTGCATTCCTTCAAGGCCTTTGTTTACATCTCCAAGCTTTCCGGAATCCTCGCCAAACACCAGCGTATTTGGGTATTTCTCAAAGATCTTATCGAAGTTATCACGCAGAACGAGTCGACCATCTACCTTCTTCGGCTTCTCATCGTATTCAGGCTTGATCTCATCCACATTCAGTGGTGAATACTTGGTCTCACTATAAAGGTGTGAGGAATATCTTTCCCTGTTTTCTTTAAGGGAATTTGCAACCCAGTCTTTCAATTCCTGTCGAGATGAACCGCTATGGCCCGCAGTTGCTGCCAGAGATTTCCTAGCAGCCGATAAAATATCTTTTCGGATCGCAGTAGGATAATTCTTTAGAGCCTTAGCATAATCTCCAACTTCCTTATCACCGGACTCTTCCTGTAATTGTGATAACAGATCAAACACTTTTTTCTTCTCTTCCTTGATCGGCTTCATGAAAGCATCCCAAGCGGCTTTCTTAGCTTCGTTGATCTCAGCCTTTGCTTCTTTTTCAAGCTCATCCAGCTTGTCAGCTTTAGCAATATCATTTTCAATGATCCACTGTCGCAGTCTTTCTAAACAGCAATATTCTTCTTCCCAATTCAGACGGTCTTCGTCTTTGTATCGCTCATGGGAACCTGAGGTTGAGTGCCCTTGTGGCTGCGTTACTTCCTGAACGTGAACCAGTACAGGAACATGCTCATCCCGTGCTATCTTAGCCGCTTTTTCATAGGTATCAAGCAAAGCCTCATAATCCCAGGCCTTCACCGTCAGTATCTCATACCCGTCTTTTTCTTCGGTTCGCTGAAAACCACTCAGGATCTCTGAAATACTTTCTTTAGTTGTCTGATATTTTTTGGATACTGATATTCCATATCCATCATCCCATACGGATACCACCATCGGGACCTGAAGCACCCCGCCTGCATTGATGGTTTCCCAAAAAATGCCCTCCGAAGTACTTGCATCGCCTATGGTTCCAAAAGCGATCTCATTACCCTTATTTGAGAATTTTTTCCATTCCTTTCCTTTCAGAGCTTTTTCATTTCGATACACTTTGGAGGCTTGCGCCAGACCAAGTAAACGAGACATTTGTCCGGCTGTGGGGGATATGTCAGAGGCTGTATTCTTTGACTTGGTTTGATCTTTCCACTCGCCATTTTCATCTATCAGTCTTGAGGCAAAGTGTGAATTCATTTGGCGTCCGGCAGAGCTTGGGTCAGCTTCCACGTCAGCGTGTGCATAAAGCTGAGCAAATAATTGCTGTGGAGT
>JAASTO010000239.1 GCA_021767245.1 Balneolaceae bacterium | reverse complement strand
AGTTCCCGGGTTTTGGTTATGAAAGGGGCAGTAATTGGCCGGGGAACTGTGATCGCAGCAGGCAGTGTAGTATCAGGTGTGATCCCACCCAACGTAATTGCCGGTGGGGTTCCTGCAAAAGTCATTAAAAAGATATCACCAAATGATTTTGAAGAAGCCCCCTCCAAAAATGATAGTGCTATCGATTGCAGAATTAAAAATAAGGTTGATGGTATCATCAGATCCGTAACAGGAACCGATGCTCACGAATTACCACATCACACGTCAGTAAGTGCTATTGACAATTGGTCGGCCGACAATCACCTCAAGATCCTTAAATCTATTGAGAACGAATTTTTATTTGAGAGTCATGAGTCGGCCTACCTAAAGCTGAATACCCTGCAAAAGATCTACCAATGGACTGCCGGATCCGTCTCAGATTCCGTTAAATCTACTTATGTGATGAATAAATGATAACCCATTCAACATATAACACAGCTTCATTATGGCGAGCAACCATCACAATGCTTGTTGTTTTATGCCTTCAGGCCGGATGCACAAAAACGACAACACAAGTTCCCAATATATTGATTAATAACCTTGGATATCTGCCTCATGAAGCCAAGATCGGATTTGTTACCGATCCTTTTGCCATAACTTTTTCAGTAATTAATGTTGAGACAGGAGAAATTGAGTTACAATCACCAATCATTTCTGAGCCAACCTATGCCGCTCAGGCAGGCGATCTTGTCAAAACAATTGATTTCAGCGGCTTTAATAAAGCGGGATCCTACAAAATTCAGCTCGATACGGATGAGGGCTCTTCCTACGAATTTAAGATCGGCCAGGAGATCTATACCGATGCTCTTAGCAAGGTCCTTAAAAGTTTCTATCTGCAGCGTTGTGGTGTTGAGGTTTTGTCTGAATATGGTTCACACAAAGCCTGTCACTTAAATTTGGCACATTATTATCACAATGAAGTACCTCACGAAGATGTATCGGGAGGCTGGCACGATGCCGGTGATTACAACCGGTTTGCCGTAACCCATTCTTACAGCATTGCACTTTTGATCCATCAATACCTCGAAGCCCCCCAAAAATATGTGGACGGTCATTTTTCGATCCCTGAAAGTTCTAATGGGATACCGGATATATTAGATGAGATACAGGTTGGCCTGCGCTGGCTTTTAAAAATTCAGAACGCCAATGGTGGGGTACATCATAAAGTCTCTATAAAAGAGTGGAACGGTGAACACCTTCCTGATCAGGATTCAACCCGTCAGTACATATTTCATATCAGCAGCACAGCAACAGCCGGAGCAGCCGGTGTATTCGCGTTAGGGTCCGGAGTTTTTAGTGATATAGACCCCACTTTTTCATCCAAACTTAACAGAGCAGCTTTAAAGGCGTGGGATTTTCTTGACCAAAATCCGGTTACCGTCCCATTGGGTGGTTTTACTAATCCGCCTGATGTTTTTGGTGGAGAATATGGCGATCAAATTGATCTCGATGAAAGACTCTTTGCGGCTATCGAATTATTTAAGATGACCGGAGATACAGAATTTCTCGACTTCTTTCAGGTCAACTATAACAAATTCTGGAACCGCTCTTTTTATGTCCCATCCTGGCAGGATCTTAGGAATTTCGCCTTCTATTCATATCTCAAACTCGATCAAACAACACCGGGATTAGATTTCGATGTGTACAATGATCTTTTATCGCTTTCAAAAGATTACGCTGAATCTATCTTGAACCGAACTAATGCCAACCCCTATAAATACTCACTCAATAATAATGAGTATTACTGGGGGTCGAACAGTATTGCCTTAGGTTATGCTTTTGATCTGATCCAGGCATTTAAGATCCACGGTAACCGGCAATACAGAGAAGCCGCCAAAGATCATTTGCATTACATGTTTGGTCGGAATCCCATTGGCATTTCATTTGTAACCGGAATCGGTTCAAACCCGGTTAAAGACCCGTATCATCAATTTTCGGCACTGACTCTGCATCCTAATCCTATCCCAGGCATGTTAGTTGGTGGGGCCAATTACTCCACCCATCTCAATAATAAGCCAATCTCTGAATTTCAGGCAAAAAATTATGAAGACAGATTCAGGAATTACATGGTCAATGAACCGGCCATAAATTATACCGCAACTCTTAGTTACGTACTTGGATATTTCTCCCACCCACCAGCCACTAAAGAACACACATTATGATCATCATTACTATACTTCAAGCTATTATTTTCAGCATCATTGCGCTGTTTATATGTTATGTTTTTACTTTGAGTATTTTTGCCCTATTCAACAAAAAGAAGAGGGACTTTACGGCTGAGAGATACCGTAAATTCGCTATTGTGATCCCCGCTCACAATGAAGAATTACTGATCTCACAAACACTTTACAGCCTGTTTTCACTGATCTACCCAAAGAATAAGTACGACGTTTTTGTGATCGCCGATAATTGTACGGATCAAACAGCTCAGATCGCAACGAGCATTGGTGCAACCGTTTTAGAGAGGAATCACGAAACCTTAAAAGGAAAAGGGCACGCGTTGAGATTCGCGTTTTCTGAGATCTTAAATAAAAATGAATTTGAAGGAATTGTAGTCTTTGATGCGGACAGTCAGATCTCCGGTAACTATTTGTGTGTCATGAATCACTACATGGAAAACGGAAGCCGGGTCATACAAAGCAGCGACCTGGTGCAGCCACAACCCGGAGTCTGGAGCAGTGAAATGACGCGGATTGGCTTCACCTTATATAATCTTGTCCGACCTTTGGGCAGAAACTTCCTTAAGCTCTCGATGGGGTTAAGGGGTAACGGAATGTGTTTTCATCCTCAGGTTTTGAAGAATATTCCCTGGGAGGCATACTCACTTACCGAGGATATCGAGTACGGCATCCTGCTGATGCTTAAGGGAGAACACATACAGTTTGCCCCAGAGGCAACTGTAACGGCAAAAATGCCGGAAAACTCAAAGAATGCTGAATCTCAGCGGGAGAGATGGGAAATTGGACGCTACCCTATCATCGCACGATATAGTTTTCCTTTGATCAAAAAGTTTTTACGAACCGGTAAGATCACTTATCTAGATACGTTTACAGACCTTATCATGCCTCCCATGGTGAACCTCATGATCGTGATACTGATCTTTTCGGTGCTGAACCTTATCCCTGCCATTTTTGGCTTCGGGCATTTCTTACTCTTCACAATACTATGGGGAGCATTATTCCTGCTCTCCATCATTCACCTATTGATCGGATTTAAAGCAGCCGACGTGGACCGGGATCTTTATAAAGCGCTTGTTCATGTGCCAAAATACGCTATCTGGAAGCTTATGCTCTATCTCAAAGCTTTTAGTAACGGTAAGCAAGAAAATTGGGTGCGTACTGCCCGAGAACAGAAGGTGGCTACTGACAGCCCTCAAAGCTAAAAATAAATTCTACTTCCGGGGTGAACCGATAAACAAGTTAACCTTGTATTTCAGATCTGTACCTCTCGATCTATTTGAGTCGTACAGATCCTCAATTTTACTGCATAAGCTTTTCCACTCTTCACCTTCATGAATGAGATAACTCTGGGAATGTGCGCATCCGATCAAAGCCTCTGCATCCATTTTTTGCACATAAGTGTACCTAAGTCGTTCTACATTCCTGAAATAAGGCATCGTCCTGAATTTCCACAGGAATCGGATCCGCCACTTCTTAATAAACCCGGCGGGGAATCCATCATAAGGTGATACATGCTCAGTATTCTTATTAGTTGCCTCTTCAATGATCTTCAGGT
>JAASTO010000238.1 GCA_021767245.1 Balneolaceae bacterium | reverse complement strand
GTACTCAAAAACCAGCCCTCTCTCAAATTTTCCTGTTCCAGTAAACCGAAATAATTCCGGTTCATTTGTTCCTGACGCTCTTTCTCAAAATTGAAGGTCAGTTTATAATCTTCGAGAGCCTGATGGTCTTTAGGTGCCCAGATGCCTTCCTCGGCTCCCTCAACGATCAGCTGCTTGACCGCTTCATCAATAGCTTCGGTTACGGCCATCACCGGGGGTTCATTATAGGTGTACCCGGTCTCCGCTTCTAAAATTCGGTTTGTATCCACATATCGGAAAACACCGCTTTCCAGCTGTTGGGAAATGATAGATTTAGTCGTGTGAACCGTTTTTAAAACCCGCCCACTTTGAGTGGATACCGCTCGCAAATATATAGTTACCTGATCTTTCCGGTAATTCGTGGAACCGCCCGTGGCCATATATCTCACACCTGAACCGCCGGTTATCACATTGGTATCATAACCTATGACCCCACCTTCCAGGATCACCCCCGCGAATAATAATGGAGGCAGTGGCTCAGGACCATTTGGCCCGGCATTTTGATTACGAATGGATTGTATGATCTGTCTCTCATTCAGCAGGTTTGAGATCCCCTCCCGTTCAATGGGGATAAACCATCCGGACTCTTCCATTGATTTAATTAGGATGGAGGTGGCCCCTTGCGTAACAGCCGTTGACCAACTCGCAATATTCTCTGATGGCTTATATTGACCGGTTTGATCCCTGAAGCGATATACGGCCGCAACCACCTTGCTTTCCGGTTCAGGAAGTTGTTTCAGATCCTCATAAGACCGACTAATGATACCTCTGGATGCCTCATCCGTATGCATGGGCATCATGGTGCCGGTGCAGCTGGCTGTGAAAACAGCGATCAGCATGTAAAAGGCTATGTGACTCAATTTAAAGCTCATTGCCCACCGAAGTTTGGAATGGTAATATTGGTTTCATCACCGGTTAAAATGTTGAATATCCGTATTTGAACACCATCAGTACCGGGTGTCAATTCGATGGTGAATTCTCCGAATTCAAATCTTGAGTCCTCAGAAAAGTCAGTATCTACCCCTAACTGATCTCCCACTATATTTCTGGTGATCTGAGACAAAACCTGCCTTTGTAAGGACTGTTCAAAATCAGCTAATGGATCTCTCTCAAAAGCGGAGCGACCTGATTCACTAAATTTATTCTGTGTATTAGCAGAACTGTTAAGCCACTGAAAGTTGATCGGGTTTCCCCCGAAAGCCGGATTCTTAGGCGTGTAAACAAAATCTTGTGCCTTTGCCTGACTCATTCCAATAATGAATACAAATGTGAGTGTGATACCCAGAATTTTAGTTAATCTGTTTCTTATAATCATTTGTCTAATAGATAGTTAAGCCTGTATTGTTTCTTTGAAGATAACTGTGTGAATACCTAACCGCATCCTTGCCTGCTTCTTCAATTAATTCAAATCTTGGTTGTAATCTTGATTGATAAGTGAATGTATCGTTAACCTTAACCGTGACGATGGTCCCCAGTGAAGGGGCTGGTTTTTCTGAAATGGTGATCGTGTAGTTAAATGCGTTGTCTGGGCCTGACCAGTACTGATAAAATACATTATAAAAATCCCTTCCTATCTTGCTGATGGTCTCATCAAGCACCATACCATCTACTTCCATTCTGAAAGGCTCGATCTCTTTATTTTCAGCTGCTTTTTCGGCATCCACCAGTTTTTGAAAAGCCGCCCTGAATTCCTCAAGCTTCTGCTCATCCTCCCCCGGTGTATCAGAAAGCTCATTACTACCCAAGCTGACCGTCAGCTGCCCACTCTCTATCATCTTTTGAATATCTACCCGGACCAGGTATTCGTTTTTTACTTTGGAAAGATTGACGACCTCATTCGAACAAAACGGATGTGTCAGTACCTCTTCAGCTTAAATAGATGTGCCATCGAATTCAGCAATCCTGCTTGGAATCTTGATAGATTGACCGGGATAGATCAGGTGAGGATTTTCCATATCATCTGCATTTGCGATATAGATATATTCCCAGAACCTGTAATCCCCGAACGACTTAGCTATGTTGTAAAGATTATCCCCTTTAACAACCGTATAAGACCTCGTTTGATCACTGCATGTTTGTATAGCTGTATGAGCGGCTACGGAACTTGAGTATGCTACACTGAAAACTACTAAATACCCTAACTGCTTAACTGCATTGTTTAAGTAACCCACTTATCAAATCCCCATTTGATTAATGCCAACGTTTTATTAAGCGCTTCTAATTAACGAAGAAGTTCTGAATAATAAAAGCCTGAAGTCATGCAATTGACCTAGGTGTTTTTACCTACACAGTTTTTAATAACCGCTTGCAAAGCATGTAATTAATGATTTTTGCCAAACGGTTTAGATAATACAGCGATCATTAAATTTTTTTAATAATTGCATTTACCCGCTTACAGATATCTTCACAGCCTGTGCACACTTTATTCCATCCATCGCGGCTGATACGATACCTCCCGCATATCCGGCTCCCTCACCACAAGGGTAAAGCCCTCCTATCTGTATATGCTGCAAGGTGGTATCATCTCTGGGGATCTTAACGGGACTTGAAGTCCTTGTTTCAGGTGCATGAACCACGGCATCGTTGGTCAGATACCCCTTCATGCTTCGGTCAAACTGACGAAAACCATCTTTGAGGGAATTGTAGATAAACTTGGGAAGTACACTTCGCAGGTCCACAGAGGTGATCCCGGGTGCATATGATGTGTTTGGCAAAGATTCAGACGTTTTTCCATCAATGAAATCCTTGAGTAGTTGTCCCGGAGCCGTTTGGGTCTTTCCTCCGGCTTCCCAGGCTTTTTGCTCAATAGCCTGCTGAAATTCCATGGCAGCTAAGGGTCCATACTGACTGAAGCTATTAAAATCACTTGGTTTTAGTTCCACCACAATTCCTGAGTTAGCGGTGGAACGAGCTCTTCTTGAGGATGACCACCCGTTGGTCACAATCTCACCCGGCGAGGTGGCACAAGGCGCAATGACCCCGCCCGGACACATACAGAACGAATACACTCCCCGATCCCCTGCCTGCTTCACGATACTGTATGAGGCCGGTGGAAGATAATCCCCTCGTATTTCACAATTGTACTGTATGGAATCGATCAGTGCCTGCGGATGTTCGACCCTAACCCCAATAGCCAGGGGTTTTAATTCAATGACAATTTGCTTCTGATGTAACAACCTGAATATATCCCGGGCACTGTGTCCGGTTGCGAGGATCACATGATCCGCTTTAAACTGTTCCCCATTCAGTGTTTTCACCCCTTTAATTTTCTCTGAATCAATGATGAGATCAGTAACGCGTGTATTGAAATGGATCTCCCCTCCATTCTGAAGTATGCATTCCCTCATATTCGCGATGATACCCGGTAGTTTATTGGTGCCAATATGCGGATGAGAATCAACGAGAATCTCTTTTACAGCACCAAAACCAACCAGTCTTTCCAACACCTTCGTTACGTTTCCACGCTTTTTAGAACGCGTGTAAAGCTTTCCGTCCGAATAAGTTCCGGCTCCTCCCTCACCGAAGCAATAGTTGGAATCCTCGTTCACCTCATGCCTGACATTGATCGCCTTCAGGTCCTTAATTCGATCTTTCGCGTTCTTACCCCTTTCCAGGATCACCGGCTTCAAACCCTGCTCCATCAGTTCCAAAGCTGCAAACAGTCCGGCAGGCCCGGCTCCTATAACGATCACTTCCCTGGCATTCCTGACATTTGGATAATCAGGCAGAGAAATCTCT
>JAASTO010000053.1 GCA_021767245.1 Balneolaceae bacterium | reverse complement strand
GAGATTCTCCAGATTTTCAAGGTTACCAAGATTTTCGAGACTTTGAAGCTTAAAGACACGTATTTCATCTTTATCAATTGAAACTTCCAGTGAGTCAGTGGGGAGCTCGGAATGTTCGGAGCTTGATCGCATTGAATTGTTCTCGATCAGGAAGATCGAAAGGCCCACAAATAAAAAGCCGGCAACAATTATTTCCCAGGATGTTGTTTTCATAGAGTAGTTATTTGATTAACAACATATGCTACGATTACACTTACATAAAGTTACGTTCACTCTTATAATATTCTTATTATCTGCAAAGTTAGAAACCAATTGATACCACATGCATTCCAAAATTGCAGAACTGGCAAAAAAATACTTTTCTGAGACGGTAGAAACCCGTCAATATTTGCACAAACATCCGGAACTTTCATTCAGGGAGTATAAGACAACTGAATATATTCAATCCAGATTAGATGAGTTGAATATTCCCTATGAAACCCCACTGGAGACAGGCTGCGTGGGAATCCTGAAAGGCGGTATAGAGTCTGATAAGGTTGTAGCACTGAGAGCTGATATTGATGCCTTGCCAATTTTAGAAGAGGGAACGGCAAAACAGGGATACATTTCACTAAACGAAGGGGTTGCACACTGTTGTGGACATGATGCCCATACGGCAAACCTGCTGACTGTGGCAAAGATCCTGTCGGAATTGAGGGCAGAGATCGAAGGAACCGTGCTGTTGGTATTTCAACCCGGAGAGGAGAAACTGCCAGGGGGAGGTAAACTTTTAACCGAAACAGGATTTTTACAAAAGCGTAAAGTGGATGCCATTTACGGTATTCACACTTCACCGATGCATCGGGCAGGTATTGTGGCAACCAAACCCGGTCCTTTGATGGCATCCACATCCGAGTTTGAAGTGGAGGTCATTGGTAAAGGTGGGCATGCTGCACGGGCACATGAAGCTATCGACCCGATCGTCTTATCCTCTCAGTTCATCAATGCGGTTCAAACCATAGCAAGCCGAAATGTGGACCCAACAGAGCCCGTTGTAGTGACCATTGGCAGGATTGAGGGCGGTTCTGCTCATAATATCATTCCGGAGAATGTTAAACTTTGGGGTACTGCCCGGACATTATCACCGGAAACGGAAGAGCTTGTGATCGAACGGCTTGAGGCGATTCTCAGAGGGATCACCAGGGAGGCGGGGGGAGATTACAAGTTTGAATTCAACAGGGGTTATCCTGCGGTGATAAATTCAGAGAAGGAGGCTGACCTGGTTTTAAAGTCTGCCAGAAAAATATTGGGGAATGATAATGTGATCGAGCTAACGAAACCGGTTATGGCAGGTGAGGATTTCGCATTTTATCAGAAGGAGTTTCCGGGAGCTTTCTTCTTTGTGGGTAGCGCCAGCAAGGAAGCTGATTCAGAATATCCATGGCATCACCCAAAATATAATGTAGATGACCGATTCTTTGAGACGGCAACACCGCTTATGGCAAGTTTGATTTTTGAATAAAAAATAGAATGATACAGGCAGAACGTTCGTATTGGGAAAGTGAATTGTATGATCAGAAGTACGATCTGATCGTTATTGGGGCAGGGTTGACGGGGCAGTCGGCGGCTCACTTTTATAAGCAAAACCATCCTGAAGCGCAGGTATTGGTTATAGATCGCGGTTTTTTCCCAATTGGGGCAAGTACCAGAAATGCAGGCTTTGCTTGTTTTGGATCGCCAACCGAACACATGGCTGATCTGAAGATAGAGAAAGAATCAAAGATCATAGACCGGATCCAAAGACGATTCAATGGACTGCAATTATTAAGAACCACGCTGGGTGACGAAAATATTGAATATTGTGAACCGGGTGCATACGAGATCTTTACGGATGAGGGGATTTACGCTAAAGCTGTTGAACAACTGCCGGTTTTTAACAGGTGGTTGTATGAAGCAGCCGGTGTTGAGGGTGTGTATCAAGCCACTACACATAATGGATTTAAAGCGGTAAGCATTAAGCATGAGGGTTGTCTGCACCCGGGCAAAATGATGCGCACCCTGTATCATAAAAATCTGGAACTTGGTGTAGAATTTAGGTGGCAGATCAATGTTCAAATGATCGATCAAGAACAAAAAATTCTATGGCTGGATAATGGGATCGAACTTTATGCTGCTAAGCTGGTGGTTGCCACAAATTCATTTACTTCAAAGCTAATGCCGGAGGTTGATATCAAACCCGGTCGGGGTTTTGTCTTTGTCACAAAGCCCATCAAGGATCTTGAGTGGAAAGGGACTTACCATTTTGATGCAGGATACTACTACTTCAGGGGAGTAGGAGAGGATCGATTTTTGCTGGGAGGTGCCCGAAGTTTAGATATTGATGTGGAAACAACCATGCAGTTTGGAACGAATGCGAAGATCAAATATCACCTTTTAGAGTTCGCAAACAATGTTTTGAAACTTCCCAAATGTTGGGAAATTGACAGAGAGTGGTCGGGAATCATGGGTTTCACGCCTACAAAAAGTCCCATAATGAATGCGCTGTCTAAAGATGTGGTTTTGGTAGCCGGGCTGAGTGGAATGGGAGTTGCTTTAGGAATGCAGCTCGGAAAAGAAGCTGCTTCAGAACTTGATTAAATATAATTGAGAACCAAATGGACTTTTTTTACTTGTCAGGTTTTATAATTCTTGGATTCGCCGGTATGGAGATCGTATCATATTGTGTACATCGTTGGTTATTCCATGGTTTATTGTGGAAGATCCATGAATCTCACCATAAACCGGATCATGGCCTGTTCGAGTTGAATGATATTTTCTCACTTATCTTCGCATCCATATCAGTCTGGCTGATGGTAACAGGAGGCGACACCATGTTTACTTCTCCACATTTTGGAATAGGCACAGGAATTGCGGTCTATGGTATTCTATACTTCATCATACACGACCTTTTTGCCCATAAGAGGTTCATTCCATTCAGAAGTGACAATAAATTTATGAAACTGATAAGAAGGGCTCATCAGCGCCACCATCAGGATGTGGGGAAGCAAGGGAATGAACCTTATGGCCTGTTTTTGTTTCCCTATGATAAATACCCTGAACACCAACGAAAATACGACAGAGATTAAGTTTTATAACATTTGAGGGTGTTAGTGATTTTGTGACAAAAAAGAATTCTTAAGTGTTTTCATTTGATCAAAATGACGCCGTTGGTGTGCGTCTGCTACTCCAAAGCAAGCTGTTAAAGACATCGGAATGATCTTTATAATAGGATTCTTTGCTTTGATCCGATTCAGATCCAACCCCTCCAGTTTTGCTCTTTTTAGAACATGAATAAAAGCGTCCTGCAGATCCAAAAAATCTGTGAGTGTTTTTTCGATATCAAGCTTTGAATTATTTACAGGTTTGAAAGATGAGACGGTGGGTAGTTTACGAGGATTTTCAGGACTAACCTGCCCAATAAACCATCGGAAGAAGATCCCGGGGGTAAAGGGTCCACTTCCTTTAGCGAGTTTATCATCATTTCTATCTAAAGCTTTTCTGATCTGAGGCAGGTACTCGTTCCCCGCCTGAACCAGATGATTCAGGATCTCGATCATCGACCAGGATTCTTTGTCCGGTTTTTTTGTAAGTGTCTGATCATCGGTTTCTGAAACCATGGTTGTGGCTGATGCCTTAGCTTCATGAAATGATTCCAAAAAATAATCGTACGTGTAGCCTGAGTTTTTCATGACTGATTAGTTGAGGGGTAAAAAGATTCTAAACAGAATAATAACCGTTTCATATATCAATTAAATACTTTTTCTTACCATCATTCACAAAACTAAAATTTCTGCATATGCGATCTCTGAAAATCCGGTTTCTTCAAATTCTGACTATCACTTTACTGTTTACATCATTGGCTACGGCTCAGGGAGTTCTGAGTTTCGAGGATGTGATGAAATTTGAGGATATAGGCACTATTCAACTCTCAGGAAATGGAGAATGGGTAGCGTATGAAGTGTGGCCCGACAGAGGGGATGGTCGGGTTGAAGTTAAAAGTACCGATGGGAGACATACATACTCCATCGATCTGGGAGCTTCTCCAAAAATTACAGCTAACGGTAATTGGGTTGCCGCACTCAGTAAGGTTCCTTTGAAAGAGCAATTAAAGGATCAAAAGGAGAAACCTCAACAGGGACTTTCAGTTTTATCAACCAATAACGGAGAGGTTATTTCTTACGATAGTGTAAGTACATTTACCTTTTCGGAAGATGGAAAGTGGCTGGCTGTTCATCATATGGAAAGTAAAGAGGTGGCTGAAATGAAATCAAAAAATAAAAGGCTCGGTAAAACTTTACGATTGAAGAATTTATCCTCAGGTGAAGAATTTGAGTTTTCTTTTGTTGATGAAATGGCATTCGATAGTTTATCCACTCATCTGGCATATACCATAGTGGATACCAGCAACACACAGAATGGTCTTTACGCTTTTGATCTGAAAACTGAGAAAACGAAGCAAATTGATAAACAGGAAAGCGGCTATTACGCAAATTTAACCTGGGATCATGATCAAAAGAAATTGGCGTTTACGAAAGCTTCATATGATACCTCCTTTGTAGAAACCGATGCTTCTCTAAACATTTGGAATGGTCAAAATAACGACCTGAAAACCCTACTTGGTCCTGAAGAGGTAGATTCAAATTTCGCTTTGAGATCCAACAACCGCTTGATGTTCACGCATGATGGGAAACGACTATTTTATGGAGTAATGGATGCAAAGATGGTCGAGCTTGAAACAAAGAAGGATAGCGAAGAAACTGAGGAAGTTAATATATATGATATCGCTGAAATTGTGGATGACCGTAGACTTGATATCTGGCACGGTGAAGATCCTCAGATTAAAACCCATGAGAAGAAAACATGGAATTCCCGGAAGAATCAGCTTTATATAGCCGTTTATCACTTAGAAAGCAATGAGTCGGTTCAGCTTGCTGATAAGGATATGCCGGACGTCAGCATAGATCACAATGCAAATGTTCTGATTGGCAGCAATGATGAGCCATACATGCGAGAGAGAACCTGGGATGGAAGTTACAGGGATTACTACTTTGTGGACCCAAAAACCGGTAAAAGAACTCAATTTTTAGAACATTTTGGTGGATGGGTAAATCTTTCACCACAGGGCAGATTCGCGGCTTATTATCAGGATAAGCATTGGTTTTTGATCAACACTGAGTCGGGGAAAATCAAAAATCTTAGTGAAAATATTGATGTGCCTTTCTACAACGAAGACCACGATTACCCTTCGGATGTTCCCGGATACGGTGTTGCAGGATGGATCGAAAATGATAGGGCCATTTTGATCTACGATAAATTTGATATCTGGCGATTTGAAACTTCAAATGGTAATCCCAGAAATATTACGGACGGTGAAGGAAGAAAAGAAAACCGAGTGTTTCGTATTGAGGGTATGAACAAAGAAAGAAACGATGCTTTTGAAAACAACGAAGAATTGCTATTGACCTCGTATCACGATCTGAGCAAGAATTTTGGCTTCTATTCAGCCAGGGCTAATCGATCCGGCGTGAACCGGTTGCTGGAAGAGGACAAGAAATTCACATTTGTTAAGAAAGCTGATGATGCTTCAACAGTTCTGTACAAACGGGAAGCATACGATGAGTTTCCAAATATCTGGGTGGCCAATAACTGGAAGTTTGCAGGGAAAAAACAGCTTACTGAGTTGCATATGGATCTCAAAGACAAATGGAATTGGGGTAGTGCCGAACTCATTGACTGGCTAAGTGTTGACGGAACCTTCACCCAAGGTGTTGTCATCAAACCTGATAACTATGATCCCAACAAACGGTATCCGATCATGACGTATTACTACCGCTTCTTTACGGATCGACTGTATGATTTTAACGAACCGAAGACCAATCACCGCCCTGTTTTCGCTCAGTATGTAAGCGATGATTATGTAGTATTCCTGCCTGATATCAGATTTGAAATTGGCCGTCCCGGACTATCTGCAACCAAGAGCCTGTTGCCCGGAATTCTAAAATTGATTGAGATGGGTATAGCAGATGAAGATAAGCTTGGCTTGCACGGTCATTCGTGGAGTGGTTACCAAACGGCACATATGGTCACACAGACAGAAATATTTGATGCTGCTGTTTCAGGAGCTCCGGTCAGTAACATGACAAGTGCCTATAGTGGCATTCGGTGGGATTCCGGATTGGCACGACAGTTTCAGTATGAAAAAACGCAAAGCCGAATTGGTAAGACCCTTGTTGAAGCCCCGCACCTTTATATTGAAAACTCCCCCGTATTCTACGCAGACAGGATCGATACACCTATGTTGATTATGCACGGTGATGCGGACGGAGCTGTTCCATGGGAGCAAAGTATTGAGCTTTATCTGGCTATGCGCCGCTACAACAAAGATGTGGTTTTCCTGCAGTATCACAATGAGCCGCATCATCTGCAAAAATTTTCAAATAAACTTGATTATGCGATTCGCATGAAGGAGTATTTTGATTTCTATTTGAAAGGTAAGGGAGAACCTGAATGGATATTGGAAGGGGAAGCCTATCAGGGTAAGTGATTCCCTAATCCGGAAATGAATTAATCGTCTGGCCGCTTAAAGTCCGTCTGACGATTGGTTTTAGGAACCGAGTTCTTTCGCTCCGACGCAGAGCGTGCGAGTCTTATTCTAATAAATTACTTCAAAGAGTTATCCGGTCGAATCATTTAACTAAAACAATTCGCAAAACGGATTTGTTGCTATTAAGTGGGAATTCAAACATTTTACCCTCGCTCCACACGCTCTGCGACGGAGCGAAAACTGCACAAGCTTATAAGGTATTATTAGAAGTATCCTCCCATTCACTGAGAAATCGAGCGACAAAATCTTCCATATATTTGTGCCGTTCGTTAGCAATTTTTCGGCCTGATGTCGTATTCATTCTATCTTTCAGCAGGAATAGTTTTTCGAAAAAGTGATTAATGGTTGGGCCGGTACTCTTTTTGTAGTCTTCAAACGATTGATGAGACTCCGGTTTGATACCCGGGTTATAGAGCTCCCGCTCTTTGTATCCACCGTATGCAAACGCCCGGGCAATACCAATAGCCCCCAGGGCATCCAACCGGTCAGCATCTTGCACTACTTTGCCTTCAATGGTCTTCATGTGGGTATCCACTTCGGCTCCCTTAAAGGATACATCCCGGATGATGTTTGTAACATGCTTAATGGTCGGTTCAGGAACCTCTAATTCTTCAAGCCATTTTCGTGCCGTGGCAGGACCGATGTCTTCATTTCCACCATGGAACTTGTGATCAGCAATATCATGGAGCAAGGCAGCGAGTTCAACTACAAAGAGATCAGCGTTTTCTTGTTTACCAATTTGCAGGGCAACATTCCGAACCCGATGAATATGCCACCAATCGTGGCCGGAGCCTTCACCTTCCAGCTGTTGACGTACATAAGCTTCTGTTTTTATCAGAATTTCATTTTTATTCATTTAAAAAATCCATACAACTACACAATTCATCGATCACATCAATTTTGAGGGAATCAATTCGAGCCAGGGATCTTTCAATGGTTTCTTTTTCTATTTTTCCCTCCCGTACCAATTTCTGAATGATCTCAATGGCTCGTTCGGCTATGTCAGGCTCATAATGCAAGTTGTTGCCAAAAATCAGAACATCCACGCCGGCGTTAATTGCTTGCTGTATGGCCGTTTCCAGGCCGTATTCATCGCGAATGGCATCCATCTGCATATCGTCTGAAAAAACGACCCCATCAAAACCCAGAGAGTCCCGAAGCAATCCATTTATGGTTTTTTTAGATAGGGTAGCCGGCCACACTGAGTCAATGTTGGCATTGAAAATATGGGCAGTCATGACGGCCCGAATATCATGATTGGCAAAGAGTTCTTTGTAAGGAATGAGTTCTTTTGGGTCCCATGTATCTGTGACATCAGTAAAACCCAGGTGGCTATCAGATGTCGAGCTTCCATGACCGGGAAAGTGCTTAAGAACTGACAGAATTCCTTCTCTTGAATATTCATCAATGGCATAACCGGCATGTTCTGCGACTTTCTCCGGATCCGAAGAATAACTGCGTTCCAGTTTGCCTATCACAGGGTTATTAGGATTAGTATTCACATCCACAACCGGTGCAAAGTTGGTATTGGTTCGTACTACCATAAATTCCTGAGCCATGATACTGGCATAGTGACGGGTAGAATCTTCGTTATCCAAATTCCCTAAGTATTCAGCAGAAACAGATTTTGGAAATCCCTTACTTTCTTTTAGGCGACTCACCAATCCACCTTCCTGATCAACCGCAATAAACGGGGAATTGGGGGTTGCAGAAATGATGGCATTATTAAGGTGCATTAATTGAGAAGGGTTCTCAATATTCCGGTTACGGTTTCCGGTGATCACATCCCGATCGAAGAGTACGACACCGGAAATGTTGCGTTCAGTCAGATCTTTGTAAATGGTACTGTCCTTTGACAATTCCGTTCCTCTAAAACCCACCATGATCATCTGACCGATTCTCTGGGTATCAAAAATTTGTTTTGGTTCAGGTTCAGACTGAGATTGCTGACAGCCCCAAAAAGTTATCAGCAGAAATAGGGAAAGTAAGATTCGGTTCATTGGTTAAGTTGAGTTTTATGTTCCTGAAGTAAGCTGTCGAGCACTTCAGTAAAATTAAAGGATGGTCGAATATCGTTATAACGGGCAATATTACCGTTAGGATCTACTAAAATATAAAATGGAATGCCTCCGCCTTTGTAAGCTTTGAAGGTTTCTTCCTCAAATCCTTTGCCTCCATATAGCTGAACCCAGGGCAGTTCCAGGCGGTTTACATCCTGAACCCACAACAGACTGTCAACTTCGTTGGATATACCGATGATCTCGAGTTCATCTCGCGAGTAATCATGATAGATCTGTTTCATATATGAGAATTCATCGAGACATGGCTGGCACCAACCGGCCCAGAAATCCAGTAAAACGAATTTCCCCCGGTAGTCGTCCATTTTATGAATGGATCCGGCCATATCAGGCAGTGAAAAAGGTACGGCGGGTTGACCCGGTGAAACGGTTTTCATTTCTTCATAGAAATAAGTCAGGAAATCAGTGTACTCCTGGTAATCAGAGAACTCATTAAGATAAGCTTCGTAGCTGGGACGAGCTATCTCAATACCCTGCTCACCAATGCGCTCAGCAACAAGGTGCATACTGGCATGAGCCAGGGCATCCCGGCTTTTCATGTGATCTAGCACCTGCACGCGTTTTTCGTTGAGTTCTTCATAAGCCACCTGTTTGATGTCATATTCTGACAAGTCCATTTCATAAGCAACTTTTACACTATCGTAGATCTCAAAAGTTCGGGCATAGTAGTGAGAAAAATCACGAATGCCTGCACGTTGTGCCCTTAGAGATTCAATGGTGAAAAAGTTGAGGGAGTCAGCTTCTTCAAATACGGCAGTACGGGCAGAATCAGCATCATAATTCTCCAAAAAACGTTGATAGTACTCAATGGCCCGCACACTAAAAACTAAATGTTCTCCGATAGCTTTAAAGTAATAATCGTCAAGTGGAGTGCCGTTTAAATACTCTTCTGCCAGTTTATACTTTTCTTTACTTAACTCGAGCAGCTCATTTTCCTGAGCGGTTTTGATCTTTTCTTCTTCAAGAGGAATCTGACGTTCTATTTCAGAAATGGAGACGAGATAGTCATTATATCTGTCATCCCAATTATCTTCATATCCTTCAATTGAGACATTTTTGGGAAAGTCAGGGCGTTCTATTTGTATGTTTAAAGTGTTATGGGCGCTAAGGTATAAGGGGTAATTTTTGTCACCAATTGCCAATAAACGTATTTCACCAGTATCAAGATTCATTGAGAAACTGAAATTTCCATTCTCATCAACCTCTATTGTATCCTGTTGAAGGGGTGCATATTTGTAGTGAATGGGTATTTGTTCAAGAATTAAATGTGCGTCCCCAAGATAGTCGATGTTTCCGGTTATTTTTGAGTCGTTGGTACAAGACAAAAACAGTCCTGACGAAAGAAGTAGCAGTATTTTGGTAAAGTTCATAAAATGGATGATTAGAATCAGTTAATCAGGCATTTATCTATAAATTTGTGTGTGTAACATTATCCCCACCTGAATACTCTTTATAATAAGAAAACAAGACGGAAAAACTTTTTTTCAAAAAAAATAAAATAAAAGTGTAACAAACAGTGAGTTCACTCCTCTTGTCTTAGATATGAGGAGGGGAGTTCTCATAAGATGAAAACGCCGGAAGTTTCGGGGCGTTATAATTAAATGAAAATAGTTAGTAATCTTAATAGCATATAAACAAATGATTGAAAGTAAAGTAAATAAAGAGCTGGAGAGAAAAATTGATCTGTATGTAAATGGAAAGCTAGATGCAGACGAAACAGATGAGCTATGGGCAGAATTAATTCAGGATGAATATTATCTGGACTACATGAAAAGTGTAGCGAATCTAAAAGCAGTGATCGATAAGAAGAAACAAGCTCAACCTTCTGCAAAAATCTATTCACTGCCTAAAGTTATGCGCTATGCAGCCGCAGCGGCAGTAATACTTATTGCCGGAGTTATTGGCGTGATGAATTACAATACAACCGAAAACCTCTCGGTTGGCCCCATCGATCAAATTGGGCTTGATGTGGTCAGAAGTGGTGATGGCTTTTCGGAAACGGTTGAAAGTGAAGTGATCAGAGAAGCCATAAAGCTTGCCACAGACGGAGAAGTCAATGAAGCGGTTCAGTTACTCCAGAATGAGATGGAAACAACCGATGACTCTCAACTAAAGGCTGAGCTTGCACTTAGTCTTGGTTCTATCCAATACAACAACGGTCAGTATCAGGAATCGATTGAGAGTTTTGAATTGGTGATAACTCAAAATAAGATAGATGTTCTTACTCTTGAAAAAGGATATTGGTTTTTAGGTAACTCCTATTTCCAAATGGATAGACTGGAAGAAGCCGAAGAAGCTTTTAAAAATGCGTATGCATTAAATGGCGCCTATAGTAGAGTAGCTAAAACCTATGTGGATGCATTATCAACTGTTGGACGGTAGCAGTATTCTACAGGTAACTAACTATATCTTACTATGCTTTCAGTTGAATGTGGTGTATACCGGGTGTACCACAAGCTGATCCAAATTAAAAAGTGACTAAAAGCAGCTTGGCTAATACTAAGCTGCTTTTTTATAAGCTGTATATCCAAAAAATATGGATGTAATGGATAAGAGGGAAACGATCAACATGAACCCATTATGATCTTCTGTAATAGGAGATGGATTCCCTATCAACATATAGGCTCCCCAAAAGTGTGGATTTGCATTGGCAGATCTCAGCTGATTTAGTTTTGCCATTCGGATTGATTCACTCTTTGTATATCCTTTGTTTAGATAGGTATATAAATCCGTGGCAAATTCAGAGGCAATTTTATCATTAACAGACCATAAATTTAAAGCCAGGCTCTTGGCTCCGGCATATCTCAATGCACGGCTGATGCCCATGATCCCACTGCCCTGAATATAATTTCCGGAACCGGAACTGCAGGAATTCAGCATAATGAACTCACTGTTCAACGGAGTGTCAAACAACTCGTAGGCGTATAAAGCCTGTTCAGATTCAAGATCTTCCTCTGCATCCGGATTATTTAGGTAAATGGTAGAAAATAGAGGGTTCTGTTCAGAGACCTCACTGTGTGTAGCCACATGAACCAACCTGGAATTTTTCACAGATCTTTTGAAAGCTTCTTTGGTTGCTTGTTCTCCATTAAATACTTTTTTCTGCTCCAATGATGTAAGAGCATTTTCAATGTTTTCGCTTTCAACCGTGGCAAAAGGTAATGATGGAAGGTTATTGATAGTGAAGTCCTTGAAATCGGAGATGGCGAAGGCGGCAAAGTCGTTTTCTAATTCACCGGATAGAGTTCTTCTGTTTCCATCATATTCCTTGAGGGAAGTGAAATAACGGAAATGATAATCCTCGATCAGATATCGGGTACTTCCAAAACTAACGGGCGAATCAGGTGACCGAGTTGGTAATACCTCAAGGGGTATCCGATAGAGATAATTATCAGGAATTACAGTGATAAGTTCCGTGTGTTTCGGAATATCCAGATCGAGTGAAACATATAAGTCGTAAAGATCTTCCAGGTTTGTAAAACCGGAAGCGAGGTTATCGGCAATGTTGTTGAACCGCTCCTTGTCTTCAGGTTCAAAAGGTAAACGTTTGATCCGGATGTCATTAATGGTCACATGAGATACATAAAGCTGATTTCCTATTTCTGTAAAATGCAGTACAAGTTCATTTGGATTTATGGATCGCTGAAGTTTCCATAAAGAGGGAATTGAACTTTTCTTTTCCACCTCCACTTTTGATAAGATCTCTTCGCGTTGAGCTGAAACCTGATCCATTTTTCGCTTGATCTCAAACCGATCGGCTTCAGAGGCATTCAGATATTTATTTCTTAAACTTTGAAGCCGATCAGAAAGAATTTTTTCTTCCGCCAGATCCGACTCACTAAGTTTATTTGCTTTGATCAATGGACTGTTATACAGGGAGGCATCATTGATCGTTTTGAATTGTTCAAGGGTACTCAGAGCATTTTGCATATCGTTTTCTTCCAGATACAAACTAAGAACGAGTTGAAATGCATCAAGATATTCGTCTTCAATAGTCCAGAAGCCTTGTTGCGAGTCCGTGTTGTTTTTTGCGCGTTCAATAACCTGAGTGATAACCGGCTGAATGACCTCTATAGCCTGTCGGTTGTCATTGTTCTTGGAATGGTAATCAGCTTTAACTGTGAAATATTTAACCAACAGCTCAAAATCCAGGTTATCCCTGGGATAAAGGCTGATTTCACTAAGATTAGCCTGTGCCTCATTCAACTCATTTTTTTTGAGGTGAATTTCTGTGAGGTTAACCAGTGCATCTATGTAATTTGGGGTATCAGATTTCGAGAATGCAAGGTCTTTAGATTCTTCAAAAACTTTTTGGGCAGCATTTAAAGAGTCGATCTTGGAAAGTATTTCTCCTTTCTCTAATAATAGGTCAGCAAAGATTACATAATTATTTTCTTTATTTAACTCTCTTTCAGCAAGCTCTAAATATTCTAAGGCTTGTTTTGGATTTTTTAGTGTGTTCCAATAAAATGAAGCTAAATAAAAATCAATAAAAGCTAATTCAGTATTATTTCCAATTTTTTTAGCCAACTTCTTAGCTATATCGTAATAATATAGAACTGAGTTTACGTCTTTTAAAGTCGTATAATAGTTCATCAGGTTTCTATATATAGTTAGAAGACTTTTCTCATTATCAATTTCTTGTTCTAAAGCTCTTAATTGAAAATTTAAATATTTATTTGACTCACCAATTTTGAGATAGTTAACCCCTAAATTTGTATACAATTCATATTGCTTCTCAAAACTTTCTGAGTTTGTATATAAATCCTCATATATTTTAATTGATTCGCGATATTTACCTAGTGAATATAAATAAGCCCCTTGGTCTGATTTAATAGATTCGACTTCACTTTTTAATCCTAAGTAACTCGCTAAAGGAATGGAGTAATTTCTAATCAAATGTAATGATTGATCATACTGACCAAATAGATAATAGGTATAGTCCAAAAGACCATAAATGCGAAGCTTTAGAGGTGTGTTGGGTAAAGCGTTTAGTTCAAGAAATTTATTTGCATATTTATGAACGAGTCCATCTTTTTGTAATATAAATGATGAACGTATGATATTCGTAAGTACAATAGAGTACTCAAGACTGTTTTCAGACAGAGAATCCATGTACTCAATCCATACTTCTATACCATAGAGCAAATTTTCTTGATTATATAATCGAGAGTCCTCAGAATTCATTAAAAGCATAAAATGAATTAGAGGGTACTGCTTAAAAGGTAAGGTTTCAGGTTTTATCTCTAATTGCCCAGATTTTATTTTAATATATTTGTTTATTAACTCCTCTGGCCATAATGATATGATATGACTTGGCATATCAAAATCATTGGATTTAAGATCATCACATGAAATAGACGAAAATGGATTTGAAATTGCCCCACCTATCTTAGTCTCAAATCGGTTATTAACCATTGATAGATGGCTACAATCAATAGCTCCTATACTTCCTAATGCCCACATGTATAAGTGTTGATTCTCACTATTTTGATTTATTTCATCTATATAGTGGTCTATTTGTTCTTTAGTTTGCTCACTAATAGACATAGAATCAGTTAACAGTATAAGGGATAGAAATAAATAAAGTATGGTCAAGTCTTCAATCTCTTTTTGAATCAAACATAATGAATTTATTCCTACCAGTCAGGGCGTTCAACGATTGGTTTTACTTCAGCGCCGCCGGAGAAGACACTGTTGTCAGGGGCATTGGTGAGGGTTTCAGGCTGTTTGGCCAGCTCTTCGGTCAGGGAGGCGTCGGTCACGGAGGCGCATCCGAAAGAGAGGGCAACGATGGATAACAGGGCGATGGTTGATTTAAGTGATTTCATGGTCGTAGGATTTTATTTAGTTAAGAGATAATTCAAGTTGGAGTTCAATCGCTTACCAGTCAGGGCGTTCAACGATTGGTTTTACTTCAGCGCCGCCGGAGAAGACACTGTTGTCAGGGGCATTGGTGAGGGTTTCAGGCTGTTTGGCCAGCTCTTCGGTCAGGGAGGCGTCGGTCACGGAG
>JAASTO010000052.1 GCA_021767245.1 Balneolaceae bacterium | reverse complement strand
TTATGAGTCGACTGCTCTAACCAACTGAGCTACGGGCCCTATTTGTATGTATCCGCAGTACAACGAAATTGTTACATGCGAGGCGCCAAAGATAAAAATCTTATTCTTCAGATTCGAATATTATTAATTCAATTTTTTAGAACGTATTGTGGGACACATCTGTTAAAGTAAGAGAAATAAAAATGAACACTAAACTAATTGCAATACAATGGAATACAGATTTTTAGGACGATCCGGACTCAAAGTTTCAGCTCTTTCTTTTGGCTCATGGGTCACTTTTGGTGAGCAGGTAGATACCGACCTCGCCTACAATCAAATGAAAACAGCCTACGATGCCGGTGTTAACTTCTTTGATAATGCAGAGGCTTACGAGAATGGAAAGTCAGAGACCATCATGGGAGAAGTGATAAAGAAAGCAGGCTGGAAACGATCTGACCTGGTGCTTTCTACAAAGATCTTCTGGGGCGGGGAAGGTCCGAACGATCAGGGGCTTTCTTTCAAACACATTAAAGAGGGAACCGAGGCGGCTCTGCAAAGAATGCAGACGGATTATGTGGACCTGATCTTTTGTCACCGTCCGGATATCCATACTCCGATCGAGGAAACGGTGTGGGCCATGAATCAGGTGATCAATGAAGGTAAGGCCTTGTACTGGGGAACCAGTGAGTGGAGTGCCGATCAAATTCGAAAAGCTTATGATTTTGCCAAGGAGAATCATTTGCGTCCACCGCTGATGGAACAACCGGAATACAATATGTTCCGCAGGGATAAGGTAGAAAAAGAATTCAGTGCCCTGTATGAAGATATCGGACTTGGTACTACCATCTGGAGTCCCCTGGCCAGTGGATTGCTTACCGGGAAATATAACGATGGTATTCCTGAAGGATCCCGACTGGATCTGGAAAAATACAGCTGGTTGCGCAAGCAATTGCTTGAAACCGAGGAAGGAAAAGAGAAGTTACGCAAGGTTGAGAAACTGGCTAAAGTTTCTGACGACCTTGGGGTTCCGATGCCACAGCTTGCTCTGATTTGGTGCCTGAAGAACCCGAATGTCAGTACGGTCATCACCGGTGCTTCTAATGTGAAGCAGGTGGAACAGAACATGAAGGCCACAGAGTTGGTCGATAAGGTGGATGATGCCGCCATGGAAAAGATCGAGGAGATCCTGGATAACAAACCGAAAACTGATATTGATTGGAGAAGAAACTAAGTCAGTTCTCGATTTAACCTCATTACATAAAAAAAGAGTCATTCAGTTTGTTCTGAGTGACTCTTTTTTTTTAAGATCTATCGTTCAGATCCGGTTCCTGATCAGGCTCTTTTAAAACGGCAGATCATCATCCAAGTCTTGGTTGCCGTCAAGGGTTAGTCCCGGGGCGCTTGGGGGCGGATCGGCTACTTCTCCACCACCGGCGCCTTGCTCGATCTTCCAGGCTTTTACATCGGTGTACCAGTTTCCTTTGTACTCCCGGCTTTGAATGTCAATAAAGGCCGTGATCTCGTCACCTTCGTTCACTTTGTTTTGGTCGATATTATCTCCCCATTGTGTAATACAAACCTGTTTTGGGTATTTGCCTTTGGTTTCAAGAATGAAATCCCGTTTTCTCCAGGGACCATTTTTCCCTTGTCCTGATTGTTCGTCTAAAAGTTTGGTGACTTTCCCTGCTATTTGAAGATCCATGTAAGTGTAGTGTGGTCAAATTGGTTTTAAATGTGTGAGGTGAATATAGGTATCCTGCCATTGAACTTCGAGCTGAGGATGTTTCTTCTTTGCTGAATGATCCGATGATTATGTGGTGACTTATCCTCCTGATAAAGATTTGAGATCACTTTTGAATAACAAAAATGGTATTTTAATTGAATCATAAATGTGAAGACAAAATCAGGGTCTGAGCAGGTTTAAAGACAGTTATTTTGTGAAAATGAAGATTTTCTTCACATAATCTTCATATTCGGGAAATACTTTCCTGACTCATGTGCCGGAAAATTTTAGGAAGTAATTTATGAGGTTTAGTGCAATAGGTATATCTCACTGGAAGAGTGAGGTTTCTATTCGTGAATTATTTTATTTGGACAATCATCGAAGGGAGCTCCTTGATTTTCATACCAAGGATATACCCGGAGGTATTTTAATGCTGGATACCTGCAACCGAACCGAACTTTACGCATTTTGCGACCCCGATATTCTTATCTCCGCCCTGTGCAAATCTACCAATACAGATCGCAAATTCTTTAAAGAACATGGTTATGTTCATGTTCAGGATGATGCTTACAACCATTTGTATGAGGTGGGAACCGGGCTGGATTCACAGGTTTTGGGCGATGTGCAGATTATTCAACAGGTGAAACAGGCTTACAAACAAGCCAAGAAAAAAGGACTTTCAGGTGAATTTCATCAGTTGATCCAATCCGTTTTCCGAGCACACAAACGGAGCCGTACTGAAACCGATTTTGGCAAAGGTACGGCCTCCGTCGGGTTCGCAGCTACTCAGCTTGCCTTGGAGCATTTTAAGGACCTGAGTCAGGTACGCATATTACTGATTGGAGCGGGTAAGATGGGCAAGGTTTCAGCCAAGAATCTCATTTCGAATGGTGCAGAGCATATTTCTGTGGTTAACCGAACCATAGACCGGGCTAAGGAGTTGGCTTCTTCATTTGATATCAAGGCCCATGCCTTTTCTGATCTGGATGAAGAGATCAAAAAAGCAGATCTGGTGATTACCGCTACAGGAGCTAAAAACCCGATCCTGCACCCTGAACATTTTGAAGGAGTTGAACACCATCAGTTGGTATTGGATCTGAGTGTACCCCGAAATGTGAATCCTGAAGTCAATGATATCGGTAACGTGACTTTGATCGATATGGATTCCATTCACGAAGCCAATCAGAAGGCGATCGAAAAGCGGGAAGGCTCCATTCCAAAAATCCGTGAGATCATTGATGAAGAGAAAAGTGATTTTATGAACCGGGTAAAGCGCTCCCGCTATTTACTGCCGCGCATCAAAGAAATTGAACATCGGCTGAGTGATATCACGAATTCTGAATTAGACAGGGTGAAGCATAAAATGGATGACGAGTCGTACCATCAAATGGAAGAAGTAACCCGGCGCATCAAGAAAAAGATCATGGCTATTCACATCGACCGAATTGATAAGGAATTCGAGAAGGTGAAGAATGAAGCTTAGGATCGGCACCCGTAAAAGTACACTCGCACTCTGGCAGGCAAACAAAGTAGCTGACGAACTGAGTTCACGTGGAGTAGATTCTGAACTTGTTGAGATCGAATCTTTTGGAGATAAAGTTCAGGATATTCCACTCGATAAGCTGGGAGATAAAGGGGTATTTACCAAAGCCCTGGATGAAGCCCTGATTAACGGCGACATAGATCTTGCGGTTCACTCCCTTAAAGATGTCCCTACGGTTTTGCCGGAAGGGTTGAAGCTCTTGGCCGTGCTTAAACGCGGTAACCCGATGGATGTGTTGGTCCAACCGGTTCAACCCAAAAAAAACGAAAAGAAAATTATTGCAACCGGAAGTATTCGCCGAAAAGCTTTTTGGTTGAACCGATTTCCGGATGATGAAGTGGTAGGGCTCCGTGGAAATGTGCCTACACGATTAAAGAAAGTGGATTCCAGCGAGTGGCACGGGGCTGTATTTGCATCGGCCGGTTTGGAGCGTATCGGTTATGAAGACCGAATATCTGAAGTGCTGGACTGGATGATCCCTGCACCTTCTCAAGGAATTGTAGGCATTGTTTGTAAAGAGGGCAGTAAATTTGAATCTGTTTTGGAAAAGATCGATCACCGGGAAACTCATTTATGTGGAGCAATTGAACGAGCCTTTTTGAACGAATTGGAAGCCGGATGCTCGAGTCCGGTGGGCGCCCATGCAAAGGTTAAAAAAAACCTATTAAGTTTTAAGGGAGCCGTATTATCGCTGGATGGACGTGAGAGACTGGATATCGAACGGTCAGTTTCTTTGGGTGATGCACATGCAGAGCTTGGAAGAGAGTGGGCGTTGATACTGAAACAGGAAGGAGCAGAAAAATTGCTGGAGCATCCTGAAAATGAGTAAGAAGCCCCGCATCTTATTTACAACTCAGCTTTCAGAACAAAAGCGCACGCACCTTGAAAATGGTGAGTTGCTGATCGAAAGCGAACCCTTTATCACTTTCGAATATTTGATGCCGGGTTTATGGATAGATCAATTACCGGATAAAGCAGACGCCTGGATATTCACGAGTAAAAAAGCGGTGAAGGCCGTTTCTCCTAAAATTCAGGAGCTCAAGATCCCGGATCATATATTTGCAGTTGGCGCTAAAACAGCCGAAAAACTGGAAGAATTGGGACTGGAGGTCTCTTTTCCGGAAGAGTATAATGCTTTGGCTCTGGCAGAAATGATGAAGAAGTTGGACTTCAAAAAAGTGGTCCATTTTTGTGGAAACCTGAAGGCAGCTGATCTAGGTAAACTGTTGGGTGAATCGGTTGAAGTGGTCAATATTGAAGTTTACCATACCGTTTTGACCCACCACAAGATGGATGATCTGAATGATTTTGACGCAGTCGTATTTATGAGCCCAAGTGCGGTTGAATCTTTCAGTGAACAAAATTCGGTTTCTGAGGATCAGCAAGTTTTTTGTATTGGCCCTACCACAGAAGAGGCTGCCAAAGGTGTTGGTATACTGAAAAGCATCATCCCCGAGTATTCAACTGTGGAATCGCTGATGGAATCTATTTTCCAATTCTACAACCTTCGCAGGGATAATTCATGAATTACCCCTGCGAAGGTTGAGGTAAATGCCTCTTACTACAAATTTTTTTAATTAATATTGATCAATGTCATTTCCCGAATTAAAAAACAGATTACTACTAGACACACTGGAAGGCAAAGAAACCGAACGTCCACCGGTGTGGATGATGCGTCAGGCCGGACGTTACCTGCCTGAGTATATGGAAATCAAGAAGAAGTATAGTTTTTTTGAGCGGGTTAAAACCCCTGAGCTTGCATCTGAGATCACCATTCAGCCTATTGACATTGTAGGAACCGATGCGGCTATTTTGTTTTCGGATATCCTGGTACTGATTGAGTGCCTGGGTGTGGAAGTTCAGCTGAAACCGGGGTTTGGTCCATATTTGCCTGAGCCGATCCGAACCGTTGAACAGGTCAGTAACCTGAATATCATTCCTGCTGAGGAACAGCTCGGTTACGTGTACGATGCTCTGACTCTAACACGAAAGGAACTGGATGGCCGCGTACCACTGATCGGATTTGCCGGTGCTCCGTGGACGTTGTTCTGTTATCTGGTGGAAGGGCAAGGATCCAAAACGTTTTCAACAGCCAAGTCATTTTTGTTCTCCCAGCCTGAAGCGGCTCAGAAACTGTTGGAAGTGATGACAGACCAGACCATTCAGTATTTGCATCATCAGGTGAAAGCAGGGGCACAGGCTCTTCAGGTGTTCGAATCTTGGGCTGCTGCTCTTGGTCCGGATGATTTCAAGAAATTTGCTTTACCGCAATTGAAGCGGATTGCGAATGAGGATTATGGTGTGCCTCTGATCATGTTTTGCAAGGATGCAGAATGGAGCTATCCACTATTTGGGACTACAAACGTTTCAGGTTTTGGAATTGGCTGGGGGTGCACTCCGGAACACGCCAGGCAGTTTGCCGGCGATAAAGTGGTGCAGGGAAATTTCGATCCCTCCAAATTATTGATGAAGCCGGCGCAGATCGAAGCGGAAGCAACGGAAATGTTGCAGCGGTTTGGTAAAGGGAATTACATTGCCAATTTGGGTCATGGTATTTTGCCTAATGTACCGGTAGAGAATGCCAAGGCTTTTGTGGATACCGTAAAGAATTTTAGGTATTGAAACTAATTGGACCGGGAGGTCCAGTTAGGCGTTCCCAACCGGGTGGTTGGGAATAAGCGTGAGTGCTATTGTAGGGGCGAATCGAATTCGGCCGGTTAGCCCATAATTCATTCACCGTAGGGGCAATTCATGAATTACCCCTACGGTGAATAATAAATTTGATATGACAAATAGAAATCTAAGATCCATAAAATCCCAATTCACACAATTTGTCTCTGATGTTCAACAACACATCTGTGATGAACTGGAGGCAGTGGAAGGTACCCAAGAATTCCTGATAGAAGATTGGGAACGGGATGGGTTTGGAGGTGGCAGTACCCGCATTATTGCTGACGGTGATGTTATCGAGAAGGGTGGAGTGAATGTGTCAACGGTGGGCGGACCTTTGCCTGAGGCCATGCAACACAAATTTGAAGTGCCCGAGTCTGCATTTTTTGCCACGGGTGTCTCACTGGTGATCCATCCCCGGAATCCATTTGCTCCTACGGTCCATGCGAACTACCGTTATTTTGAATTGTATGATAAGGAGTCCGGAGAACTGAAAGATCAGTGGTTTGGCGGTGGAGCGGATATGACTCCGTATTATCTATTCCCTGAAGATGCCAAACATTTCCATGAGGTTCATAAGGATGTTTGCGATCGGTTCAACCCGAAATATTACCCGAATTTTAAAGCAGAGTGTGATGCCTATTTCTATAATCATCACCGGGAAGAGGCGCGTGGAATTGGTGGTTTATTCTTTGATTATCAGCGGCCGGACGAGCACCGCTCTGCGGATGACCTGTTTGAATTTGCCAGGGCCTGTGGATATGCATTTACCGATGCCTACATTCCCATTTTGAAGAAGCGGAAGGAAATTGAGTACAATGATAAGCACCGGGAATGGCAGGAGATCCGCCGCGGGCGATACGTAGAATTTAATTTGATACACGATCGCGGTACATTATTCGGACTGAAGACCAAAGGGCGAATCGAATCCATCTTGATGAGTCTTCCACCGCAGGTGCGGTGGGTGTATGATCATCACCCTGAACAAGGCAGTCCGGAAGAGGAATTATTGGAACACCTGAAACCGATCGATTGGATTAATTATTAAAACCAGTAGGACACAAGATTTTGTGTCCTACTGGTTTTCAAAATTGACAGTTAAATTTTGACCATATGAAATACCCTACAACCCGTTTACGCCGAAATCGTCAAACATCTGCTATTCGTGAGATGGTGCAGGAAAACCGACTTCATCCATCTGATTTCATCGCACCGATCTTCATCATGGAAGGAGAAGGTCAAAAAGAAGAGATCTCAAGCATGCCCGGATATTACCGGTATTCTCTGGATCGGTTAGGCGATGAGCTGGAAGAGTTGATCGACGTTGGAATACGGTCGGTGTTATTATTTGTGAAAGTGCCGGATTCCAAAAAGGATAACAAAGGTACAGAGGCCGTTAACGAAAAAGGGTTGATGCAGGAATCGGTTCGGTTCATCAAGAAGCATTATCCGGATCTGTTTGTGATGACCGATGTGGCAATGGATCCATATTCCTCATACGGTCACGATGGCATCGTGGAAGATGGTAAGATCGTGAACGACCCGTCGGTGAAAGTGCTGGCAGAGATGGCAGTGAGCCATGCAAAGGCCGGAGCCGATATGGTGGCGCCATCTGATATGATGGACGGACGTATTGGTGAAATGCGGAAGGCTTTGGATGAAGCGGGTTTTGTGAATACCGGAATTATGGCTTATAGTGCCAAATATGCATCCGCTTTTTATGGACCGTTCCGGGATGCACTTGATTCCGCTCCGGGATTTGGCGATAAAAAAACCTACCAAATGGATCCGGCCAATATTGATGAAGCCCTGCGTGAAGTAGAGCTCGACATTAATGAAGGAGCCGATATCGTGATGGTAAAACCTGGAATGCCATATCTGGATGTGGTCCGTGCCGTGAAGCAGAATTTCAATATCCCGGTTTCGGTATATAATGTGTCCGGCGAATATGCGATGATCAAGGCTGCAGCTGAAAAAGGCTGGCTAAATGAGGAAGAAGTCATGATGGAATCCCTATTGGCTTTCAAACGAGCCGGCGCAGATCTGATCGCCACCTATTTTGCAAAAGAGGCGGCGAAGTTGATCAAAGAGCAATAATTGTACCGTAGGGGCGAATCGCAACCGCCCGTTGCTGATTCCGACGCAGAACGTGCAGAACTAACAGAAATTCCATCACCGTAGGGGTAATTCATGAATTACCCCTACGGTGATGGAGATCAGAATTTGAATTCAAGGAATTATAACAATTGAGAAAATAAGGATATGAATACCCAAAACAGCAAAGACCTTTACGAGCGAGCATCAAAAGTCATTCCAGGTGGAGTGAATTCTCCTGTTCGGGCCTTTAACAGTGTAGGTGGGACGCCCATCTTCATCAAGAAAGCCAATGGGGCCTATTTATGGGATGAAGACGGGAATAAATACATTGATTACATCAGTTCCTGGGGTCCTATGTTGTTGGGTCATGCGGAACCGGATGTGGTTAGAGCTGTTCAGGAAACAGCGGCTAATTCTACCTCTTTTGGGGCACCAACCCGGCTTGAAGTGGAAATGGCCGAAATGATCACAGGTTCAGTACCGGGAGTCGATAAGGTGCGTATGGTGAATTCAGGAACTGAAGCAACCATGAGTGCCATTCGTGTAGCCCGGGGTTACACAGGTAAGAATAAGATCATCAAGTTCAAGGGAAATTATCATGGTCATGGCGATTCATTCCTGATCGAAGCCGGAAGCGGTGCTTTGACCATGGGAGAACCCAGCAGTCCGGGAGTCACTGAGGGAACCGCCAAGGATACGCTCAATGCCAGGTACAACGATCTGGATTCAGTCAAGAAACTGGTGGAAGCCAATGGCGATGATATCGCGGCGATCATTCTGGAACCTGTGGCCGGAAACATGGGATGTATTCCTCCTAAGGAAGGATTTTTAGAAGGGTTGCGAGAGCTTTGTGATACGTATAACATCGTCCTCATTTTTGATGAGGTAATGACCGGTTTTCGGGTAGATTTCCAGGGTGCACAGAAAGTATTCGGAGTAACCGCCGATATGGTGACGTATGGTAAGATCATCGGGGCAGGACTGCCGGTAGGCGCCTATGGTGGTAAAGAAGAGATCATGGATTATGTAGCGCCGACCGGTCCTGTGTATCAGGCGGGAACGTTATCCGGAAATCCCCTGGCGATGGCAGCAGGATATACGTTGCTCAAAAAGCTGAAGGATAATCCACAGGTGTATGAGGAGCTTGAGAAAAAGGCTTCGGTTTTGGCAAATGGGATCGGACAGATCCTCAGTGATCACGATATTCCCCATAGCATAAACCGAGTGGGCTCTATGGTGGGTGTATTCTATTGTGAAGGTCCGGTTGAGACCTTTGATGACGCCAACCGTACCGATAAAGAGTTGTTTGGTAAGATCTTCCACGGAATGCTGAACCGGGGAGTACATTTACCTCCATCACCATTTGAGGCGTTCTTTCTGAGCAATGCTTTGACCTCGGGTGACATCAGTAATACCCTTACTGCGTTTGAAGAGACGATCAAAGAGATATCAGCTTAAGCAAACAGTCAATTCAAGGTTTCAACAAATGGCTCGGGTTCTAATGCCAGCCTGATCATATCATCAAGATAGACACCGGGTTCAAAAGCTTGTGATTTCCACCCGGGAACCAACCGATCAAGGATCTCAGCCTGAGCCCAACCTGTGTAGTAAAAAATGGTATCGCTGAACTGGAGATCACTTTGAAGCTGTTTGATCTCCCGGTTATGGTTCTTTGACCCATTTTTGTAATAAGAGAAGTCTCCATCGGCTTTCATAGCGGAAAGTGGTTCATATATGTCTGAATTTGAAGCCAGCATTAACGATTGGATCTCAGCGTATTTGGCAAGACCCTCCAGCCATTCCCGTTCCCGTTCATATTCTGTCAACTTGGGAGTGTTAAAGATGTTTCTTCGGTTTTCTCTTAATACCAACCATTCTTTTGTGAGTTTTCGGAAGGTTTGATCCTCAGTTGTTTTCAGGATCCTTCCCAAAAGTAATCGTTCATTGAGCCAAGCTTCCCTGAGGTCCGGATCATTCCATGGGTAGGATCTTTCAAAGGTGTTTGAGGCTTCGGCTGAGTACACTCTTTCCGGAGCCTGTTTGGCCTGAAAAGCATGAAAGGATTCATGCATAATGGCAGATATATGCCAGTCACTATCAAGTTTGTTGGTGATCAAAAAATAAGGAAATACAGGTTTAAGAAATGGAGGGAGATCACTCTTGATCATTTGTGTGAGCTGAATTTCAGTCCACTCTTTGGTGGTCATACTGGCGGCATAAACATCTCCTACTTTAACGGTAAATGCCTCCGGAACTTGTTCTGAAGAGGTGATCGGTTGCCTGAAGTGCGGTGGTGTAGAATTAATGTAAGTCCAGGCACCGCCCATTGGTTTATCAAAAGGCACCGTTTTCCAGCCGGCTTCGGGATTATTCATTCCATTTAAAAAAACATAGGCTTCATTATAAAGGACAACCGGGATCGCCTGATCACTAAAGCCGGGCCAGATGAGTTCACCAACAGAAGCTCTTAAATGATCGATCTCCTGTAAAAGTATCTGCTCCGTAAGGCTTAAACTATCGAGGTGACTGGAACGGTTCGGGTTTTGATAATTTATGATTGCTAAAGTGGAAAGGACGAGCCCAAGGATCAAAAACCCCCATATTATTCCTTTTTTAAATGAAGTGAGGCAGCCTTTTCTAAATGTATTCACAATACCTCCTTTCCCTTTTACTTATGTATTTAAAAAGAGGAAAATTTGTGAATAAATAATGAAACTGAGGGTATTAAAAATGAAAAGAAGACAACTCAGGGTTTGGTAGATCAGGGATCTTATACGTCAGTATAGTGACGCTCATTAATTTGTGTTATTATTTTTTGACACTTAATCGATGATTGACTTTTTTCATGGAAACTTAAAATGATTCAAAATAGTTTTGATTTGAGATTCTCAAGAGTGTTGTTCCTGTTTGTTATAGTAATTGTAAGCTGCTCGTCTCCGACAGAAAACTTAAATGAAGAGGTTAACCTCCCTATAAAGTTTACTACCGAACTGATAACCGATGGGTTGGAATATCCATGGCAGATCAGTTTTGTAGGAGAAGATCGCCTGTTTATAACGGAAATCGAGGGAAGTGTTCGTGAAATTGAGTCAGGTGAATTAAAGGAGGAACCTTGGTTTGAACTGGAAGATTACCTCAATGAAGAAGGGATAGTTCTACCTGGTAATTCAAATGAGAGAAGAGCAGGTTTACAAGGCATTGCTGTTGATCCTGATTTTGATACCAATGGCTATGTATACATCGGATTCGCCTACCATACGGATGAGTACAATTATGATCTTAACCGACTCATAAGATTAAAAGAAGATTCAGAGACAGGTAAGGGTGTTTTTGATAAAATACTTTTGGATGAGGTACCTGGAGATGATCTTCATCAGGCAGCACAATTAAAGTTTGGTCCTGATAACAAGCTGTATTGGTCTGTTGGGGATAGATTTGAGGTCAATTCTGCCCAGGATCTTCAGGACCTGTCAGGAAAAATATTAAGGCTTAATCCGGATGGTTCTGTACCAATCGATAACCCATTTCCAAATTCCTATATATATTCCTACGGTCATCGAAATCCACAAGGATTTGCCTGGCATAAATCATCGGGTACGATGTTAGCTACAGAACACGGACCATCTTCCAGTCAGGGTTGTTGCCATGACGAGATCAATCAAATTTTACCCGGTAAAAACTACGGCTGGCCGAAAATAAGAGGAGATGAAACCTCACCCGGTATGGAAACACCCTTAATTCATAGCGGAGTTGCAGAGGAAGGAGAATCAGAATTAGATTATACCTGGGCTCCGTCAGGAGCAACTTTTGTTAATTTTGGACCATGGGAAGATTCTTTTATGTTTGCGGGACTCAGAAGTAAAACTCTTTGGCGACTTACTTTTGAAAATGGCGTGGTACACGAATTGACTCCTATAATTACCAATAAAACACACGATTACCATCGTGTGCGGTCCATAGAAGAATCACCGGATGGATCTCTTTACATGATCACTAGCAATAAAGACAGAACTTATGATCCTTCATTGGGCAGGGGCGACTATTTGATCAAGATCAATGTTTTTTATGACGAGGATTGATTCAAAGTTCACTCACTCATATTCGTTTCACCTTTGATCTTATTGTATTCCTCATCGTTGGGTTCCCACAGTTCGATCTTGACACCATCCGGATCCAGGATCCACCCGAATTTACCGTACTCAAGGTCTTCGATCTCGCCGACCACTTCAACGCCTTCCTTCCTGAGTTCCTTCAATAATGCTTCCAGGTCATCTACCCGATAATTGACCATAAATTCTTTGGTGCTCGGTTCGGTGTAAGTCGTGTGTTCATCAAAGATACTCCAGGCAGTAAATCCTTTTTTGTCTGGATCCTTTGCGTGTCGCCATTCAAAAGTGCCGCCATATTTGCCGTTCTCAATGCCCAAATGCTTTCTGTACCAGTTCCGGCTGCGTTCCGGATCTTTACTTTTGAAGAAAATTCCGCCTATGCCCGTAACTCTTTTCATGATCGTATGAATTGTTTAAAAATGACTTCAGTTATGTATTAAGGTAACAGCTTGAGTTAATTATTCTGAAAAATATTTATTCAGTTTATATATCCTTCATTTAGTTAGGTTATATAGAGGCACTCACTTACTCAATCAATGAACACATAACTCTCAATACAATGGGACAGCAAACTTTGGATCTATCCAAACAAAACATCACAGTAGAAAATATAATCAGGAATCCGAATCCTGCACGTTTTTATGAGGATGCCATAAAATTCGATTCCGGTTCAGCTATCAGCGATTCCGGGGCATTGGTCGTACGTTCCGGTAAAAGAACGGGACGAAGTCCGGCCGACAAAAGGGTGGTAGAGTCAGAAGGAATTAAGGATGATATCTGGTGGGGAAAGATCAACATCCCGCTGGATGAACGGACGTTCAAGATCAACTATCAGCGCGCAACTGATTACCTGAATACTCTTGATCGTTTATACGTCATTGATGGTTTCGCGGGCTGGGACGAGAATTATCGTCTTAAGGTCAGGATCATAGCTGAGCGACCATATCATGGTTTGTTTATGCATAATATGCTGATCCGTCCTACCAAAGAAGAGCTCGAAAATTTTGGGGATCCGGATTTCGTGATCTATAACGCAGGTAAATTTCCCGCTAATAAATTTACAGAAGGCATGACGTCAGATGCGTCGGTTGATGTGAATTTTGAGACCAATGAAATGGTGATACTCGGAACGGAATATGCCGGTGAGATGAAGAAAGGGATCTTCACGGTCATGCATTATCTGATGCCGAAAAAAGATGTACTCTCCATGCACTGTTCAGCCAATGAAGGAGAAAAAGACGATGACGTCGCTCTGTTCTTTGGCTTGTCGGGAACCGGTAAAACGACCTTGTCTGCAGATAAGAACCGTAAGCTGATCGGAGATGATGAACATTGCTGGAGTGATGATGGGGTGTTTAATATTGAAGGCGGTTGCTATGCCAAGACCATAGATCTATCAGAAGAGAAAGAGCCTGAGATATTCAACGCTATTAAATATGGAACGGTACTCGAAAACGTTGCTTATGATCCTGAAACACGAAAAGTAGATTTCAAGGATGTATCCATTACACAGAATACACGGGCTTCCTATCCCATTGAATATATAGATAATGCCAAGATCCCATGTGTTGCGGGGCATCCGAAGAATATCATCTTCCTGACCTACGATGCATTTGGTGTGCTTCCTCCGGTCAGTAAACTCAGCCCGGAACAGGCGATGTATCATTTCATCAGTGGTTACACTGCGAAAGTTGCGGGAACCGAGGTAGGTGTTACCGAACCTGAAGCCACGTTCTCAGCGTGCTTTGGTGCCGCATTCCTGGCCTGGCCACCGGCTAAATATGCTGAAATGCTGGCAGAGAAAATGCGCAAGCATAATGCCAAAGCCTGGTTAGTCAATACAGGACTTACGGGTGGTCCTTATGGTAAAGGGTCACGCATTGACCTGAAGAGCACAAGAGCCATTATTCAGGCTATTCACGCCGGTAAGCTGGAGGGTGTTGAAACGGTTAAAGACAATGTCTTTGGCTTTGATATCCCGACAGCCTGCCCTGAAGTTTCTTCTGAAATCCTTCAGCCTCGTAATACCTGGGGCGATGACGAGAAATACGATGCTCAGGCTAAAAAACTTGGTCAGCTATTCGATAAGAACTTCGAACAGTATAAAGCTGACAGCAGTAAAGAGATCATTAACGCCGGTCCAAAGTTCTGAATCGGTCAGTTATAAAACTCCAGATATAAGAAAGGCGGATCTAATATCCGCCTTTTTTTATGCACTTAATTTATCCTGAGATAGAATATCATTCATTAGCTTCCACTACTTTCTCGTAAGCTGCTTTAACTTTGACACCGGCTATGGCCTCGTTCACGTTAAAGATATGGTCACCGATCTTTTCCAATCGGTTCACATAATCAAGAAATACAAACCCAACCTGATTGGAGTAGGTTTTCTTTTCTAATTGACCATAGTGGTACTCAAGTAAGCCGTCACGACATTTGTTGATCCGGTTTTCGATTTCCATGGCGATACTCAGATCCGTTTCATCGTTGTCCAGTTCCAGGTCCTGACGCACATGACGGATAGCCTCATGAATGAGATCAAGCAGGCTCTTGAGCTTCTCCATGGCCTCTTCAGGAAGGTGAGTTCCCTCATTTTCCATGCGCTCAAATGTTTT
>JAASTO010000051.1 GCA_021767245.1 Balneolaceae bacterium | reverse complement strand
CTGAGATCCAGAAAGCTGGATGGGGCTGTGCTGACTGATAAAGCATCGGTTTTAAAGCAGCTGAAAGGATTTCTCGATGGAAAGGTGACTACGTATGACGGACTTGAATTACCAATTTCAGCCGATACTCTTTGCCTGCACAGTGATACAGAAGGAGCCACAGAACTGGCGAGAACTATCCGCGATTTTTTGACAGAGCATGACATCGAGATCACTACAAATTGAACAGAAAGAGTGGCAGCTTACTCCCTTGGGAGAACGAGCCCTTGTTCTGGAACCTATAGCTGAGGAGCCCGGATTATCTGTCATCCACAAGATATGCTTTTTGATAGAACAGTCAGATTTGGATGGACTGATGGATGTGGTCCCCACCTATAAATGCATTGCACTCCTATTTAAAGAACCGATAACCGATACGGGATCCATCACGGCGAAGCTATCAGAGGTCTTTGAACACGCCGGTGACTATATACCGAGGAATGATCTCATTCGTGTACCGGTCTGTTATGAACTGGGATTGGATTGGGATTCTATGGAATCTCAAACAGGACTAAAGAAGGAAAAGATAATCCAGATTCATTCAGGTACAACCTATACGCTTGCTATGATGGGGTTTATCCCCGGCTTTCTTTATCTGGAGGGATTGGATAAAAAGATCATCTGCCCACGTAAAAGTGAACCGAGGACAAAAGTGCCGGCAGGTTCGGTAGGAATTGGAGGAGACCAAACCGGTGTGTATTCTCTTGAAAGTCCGGGTGGTTGGCAGATCATAGGTCGAACGCCACTTAGCTTTTTCAACAAAGATCAGGATCCTCCGGTCTCAGTTTCACTGGGGGATAGGATCCGGTTTGAACCGATCAGCGAGGAAGAATTTGGGAAAATGGAATCAGGTGGTAACTCATGATAAGCACGCTTGAAGTCATTAAGGCAGACATACTTACCACCGTTCAGGATATACCGGGGCGGAATGGGTTGCGAAAATATGGTATCCCAACGAGTGGAGCCCTGGACACTCACCATGCAGAACTGGCTAACTGGCTGGTTGGAAATCCAATGGATAGTCCGCTTCTGGAGATCACCCTTGGGAATGCCGAATTCAGGTTTACCAAAGAAACAGTAATTGGGGTTACCGGTGGAGTAGCTCCGATTTATGTCGGTGACCGACCGGTTCAACCCAACCGAAACATTAATATTAAACCGGGGGAATTTCTCAGAATTGAAAGGTTAACAAAAGGTGCCAGAATTTATCTGTCTGTGGCCGGTGATTGGAAACTGAGGAAGGAACTTGGAAGCTACTCAACCTATCGAACGGCTGAATTGGGAGGATTAAATGGGCGAGAGTTAAAAACCGGAGACCGAATTGAAGTGGACATTTCTGGAGTAGAATTTACCGAAAGAACGACTCCGGAAGAGTTAATACCTCATTATAGTCATCATCAAAAGATCCGGGTGATGGCCGGGCCTGAGTGGAAATGGCTCACCGATAAAGAACAGGAAAAAATACTTGAGCTCAGGTTTGGGATTTCAAGCACAAGCAATCGCATGGGCCTACGTTTGAAAAATAAAATGGCTCTCAGTATTCAGGATTCAGAGTTTAGTTCGGTTCCTGTGGTTCCCGGTATCGTGCAATTGCCACCCGGTGGAAACCCCATTGTTTTGATGCATGATGCCCAATCGGTGGGTGGATATCCCAGAATACTAAAAGTAGCCGATGCTGATCTTTGGAGATTAGGACAGGTGTGGCAAGGAAACGAAATAAGTTTTAGTTTAATTGACAGGAGAGATGCCCTTGAGTTGTTTGATTATTACAGGGAATTAAGAGCATTCTATCTAACATAACTTTATTAAATCATCGGATCTGAGACTGCGAGAGCAAACAGCCGGTGGCTCACTATACTATTTTATATGAAAAGAATGATACGATCATTATTTACAGTACTAGGATTTTTGCTTACTGCATCAACTGTCGCTGTAGCACAATCGAATAATGCTACGTCAACCACTTTGCACCGACTGGCACCTGAACAAGATCAGGTCTGTACCTTTGAACCCACGTACCGGGATGTTTTCTATTATAAAGGAGTGGAAGCATTCAGAAAGAAAGGTGATTTCAGGGCTAAAACGGCCTCCATACAGGTAGATTATGTTGGTAACTGGCCACAAGACGCCCGAACAGCTTTTGAGTATGCCATGACCATCTGGGAATCTCATATCACCTCTTCTATACCAATCAAAATTGAAGCCAACTGGATTGCTTTAGAGGGGAGTACACTTGGTAGTGCAGGTCCAACCTTAATATATCCGATCGATAATGTTTGGTACCCGATCGCCCAAGCCAGTGCTATGGAAGGGGAAGACTTATTATCCGGAAATCAATTTGGTGTGGAATATGATATTGTAGTGAATATGAATTCAACGTTTGGGGCCTGGTACTACGAAACGGATGCCAATACTCCGGGAGGTTTTATTGATTTTGTCACGGTTGTGATCCATGAGATCGGTCACGGACTTGGATTTACAGGGTCAATGAGCGGTGACCCGGATTCACAAGTAGCTCAATGGGGATTAGGCGACGATCCGGTTCTTCCATTTGACTATGATACCTTCATTGAAGATGGATTCAGTCAGTCTGTGCTCAACGAAAATGTATATCCTAATCCATCGAATGCTCTTTACAATGCAGTGACGGGAAACAATGGGGGACTATTTTTTATTGGTGATCAGGCAAATGAAGCGTACGAAAATCTCCCGGTTCCGATCTATGCCCCTCCGACCTGGCAAGGAGGTTCCAGTTATTCACATCTGGATCAGCTTACATTCACAAATACCGAGAACGCTTTAATGCGCCCTCAAATTGATAATGCATTCGCTATTCATTCTCCCGGACCGGTTATGTGTGGGATTTTTGCTGATAAAGGCTGGCCTTTGGGTGGTGGTTGTTTTGCCTTGCTGGGTGCCACCTCCATAGTGGAAGTGGATGAATCTGAAATTGACTTTGGGGTGACGAATGTCAACAACCGACTGGATACTACCATTGTGATCAGCAATGATCCCAATTCTGAAAATGCGCTGGTGGGGAGGGTCGAATTGTCTTCAGGCAGCAGTGCGTTTTCGTTGAGCAGCAGCACTATTTTCTTAAATATTGAACCGGGAGAAAGTCAGGAAATTCAGGTCCGATATCGTCCACGGTTTGCCCGAAATAATGCCGGTGAGATACGTATTTCTCACAATGGGGTAAATCGTCCTAATCCGATCCTGATCCCTTTGAGTGGAGATGCCCTGGAAGAGGACCGGGTGGTAGAACTGCTACAGAATTATCCCAACCCGTTCAATGCTTCTACAAATATTACCTACAAACTGCCGCAAAATTCCTATGTAAAACTAGAGATCTTCGATATGTTAGGTAAGCTGGTGGAAACGGTGGTGGATGGAGAACAAAGTCGCGGCCGGTATGTGCAAAGAGTACAGGCCGACGATTGGTCAAGTGGGGTTTATATCTACCGGATATTAGTAGAAGGTCGTGCCGAAACCGGTAAATTAATGTTGGTAAAATAGGCTGCAGAATGCTATTGTTAGACTTCACCAGTTGGCAGGCACGCATTGGATATCACAGATTTAAAATCAAGATTACTTCTCTCAGTATTGATTGGATCTTTATTCAGCCTGGGAGTGGTACTTTTGTGGTACACCAATCAGCAAGAGCAGCAGCAGGCCAGGATTGAGACGGTACAGGATACGGGGCAGCTCATCAAGCAACAAGTTCAGGGGCAAGTCCTTCAATCCCTGAAAACGCTGCAAAACCTGAAAAGCAGAATTGAGGTTACCGACGGTGAATATTTTGACTATTGGGATTATGATGCCTCTCTGACCATGGAACAGGATCCTTCATTTCTGCTTGTGGAATGGATCGATCAGAATATGATCATTCAGCGGGTTGAACCGGAACAAGGGAATGAAAATGCGATCGGGCTGGATATATCAGAGTTGGAATATCGGCGTTCTGACTGGGAAACTGCCCGAGATGATTCAGTTCTAAACCTGACACACTGGCTGGAACTGGTTCAAGGGCCTATGGCTTTTTTGGTGGATGCCCCGGTGTACTATCAGGGATCTTTCAAGGGAAGTATTACGGCTGCGCTCAATTTTCAAGAGAGATTTGATGAGCTCATGCAGGGGCTAGACCAATATTATGTGCACATTCAGGATGAGTTTGGGGAAACCTTCTATGAGTTTGGCCGAGAACAAGCATACACTGAGAATGGTGTTTTTGAAAGCATGATCACGTTTGATCCATCCCGGATAAATTCAGGAAACTGGTCGATCAGGGTCATATCAAACCATTCCGAAGAAAGCCGAAATGCGGAAAATGGATTGATCCTGAATTTGATCTTAGGATTGATACTGAGTCTCACAACGGGATTTTTGATGTATTATGTACTAACAGCAAATGCAGCTCGTATAGAAGCCAAATCTGCCAATCAAAAGACAAGGGCATTGATACAGAACTCTCCGGTAGCCATCTATTCGATCAATCGAAAAGGTATCATTACTGATTTTTGGAATGAGGCAGCTGAAAAATTATTAGGTTGGAAAAGGGAAGAGGTGATAGGCCGTTTTTTACCACATGTTTCTGAAGAAACCAAAGCTGAGTTTGATGAACTCATGCAGGAGCGTGATGCGCAGGGTAGTATCTATAACAAGGAAGTGATCAGAACCCGAAAGGACGGTAAGAACATATTCCTGAGGTTGAGTGTGGGACAAATGGTAAGGGATTCTGATAACGAAAAACAAATGTTGGTGACCCTCGAAGACATTACCCGTGAAAAAGAATATCAGAAACGGCTTGAAAACTCCCTGGGAGAAAAAGAGGTATTGTTGTCCGAAGTGCATCACCGGGTAAAAAATAATCTTGCTATCATAACCGGACTGATCGAATTACAAAAATCAGGGATCACGGATGACGGGCTTAACCTGATACTCAAAGAAACGCAGAACCGGATCTATTCAATCGCATCGGTACACGAAATGCTGTACAACACAGATAGTTTTATCAATGTTTCGTTTGAGGAGTATGGAGAAAAACTGGTAGAACGAATTCGTGAAATGTTCGCATCAAGTGATCAGAAAGTAGAGATCAGGCCCCGGTTCCAGGCAAAAGAGATCAATATCAATCAGGCGATCCCTCTGGGTTTGCTTTTGAACGAGCTCATCACAAATTCATTCAAGCATGCTTTTTCAGGAAAAAGTAAGGGGAGTATCGAAATTACAGTTACAGAGGTAGATGGGATTATTGAAGTCATCTATCAGGATGACGGAATCGGTTTTGATAAGAGTAAGTTCGAGGAATCAACCTCGCTTGGGGTTACGCTCATTAAAACATTGATAGAGCAGTTAGAAGCGGAGTTTGAGTTACATACATCAGAGGGATTCCGGCTTATCCTGCGATTCCATAAGAATGAAAAGGGAGCACATTCAGGATTGTAGGTGTATCAAACACTCTGATCTCAACATCTCTATAATTCAGTACCTGCAGGGGTCATTCATGAATTACCCCTGCAGGTACAATAGAAAAAAGAAAGCAAAAAAATAGCCCTACCGACCAAAGTCAGCGGGGCTAAGTACCCGAGAGAGGACTTGAACCGCGAAGCATTGCTTCGCAACAACAACGTTTGTGAGATTTAAATCAGGATCAGGTCCGTAAAAAGGAAAGCAAAAAAATAGCCCTACCGACCAAAGTCAGCGGGGCTAAGTACCCGAGAGAGGACTTGAACCTCCACGCCCGTAAGGGCATACGCACCTGAAGCGCACGCGTCTACCAATTCCGCCACTCGGGCATCGGAATCAAGGTTCCAAAGTTAAGAAGATTTTTGGGCTAAATCATCATTTTAGTTGAGCAATCTCAAAGATTATTTAACAGATCTGTCAATCTCTCCCACGACGCATTTCGAGCCTTTACATTTGGATCATCAGAGGGCGCATTAGGGTCGTCTCCCCGGCGCATAAAAGCGTGTCCGGCTCCATCATAGATCTCATATTCATAGGTATTGTCATATTCTTTCATAGCGGCTTCTGAAGCTTCTATAGTAGAATTAACACGGGCGTCATTTCCCCCGTAAAAACCATAAATGGGTATTTGTATGCTGCGGTATGCCTCAGCTTCAGAAGGACCGGTTCCATAGAAAACAAAAGAAGCATCGATCTGATCTCCGGCATTGGTGGCAAAGCGAAAGGATTGGGAACCTCCCCAGCAAAATCCAACTACTGCAATCTGACCATTACCCGCTGCAATGGTTTTTGCGTAGTCCAGAACATGCATCAGGTCTGTGGTCACATGCTCAGGTTGCAGGGCGTAGATCGCTTCACGGGCGGCATCTGAGTTTACAAAATCGGAGGTTTTCTCAATGCCCTCAACGGTATTTGAAATAAGATCGGGAGCGATGGCTATGAAGCCTTTCTCAGCCAGTTGGTCAGTAAAGCTTCTGGCCCAGTCGTTTAGTCCACGATTTTCATGGATAACGATAACAACAGGAGCTGCTTCCGACGACTCAGGATAGGCTACAAAATTATGAAGGGTTCTGTTATTAGACTCAACAGTCACCCATTCGTGATGACGGGGTGAATTTTCGAGTTGTTCAACGGCATAATTCTGCCCAAAAGCAGAGATGGTGAAAAGAAAAACGAAGGTAGGTAGAAGTAGATGTTTCATGATAGGAGGTATTTGGTTAGGTCTCTTTGTAACCTGCCTTTCTGTTAAATCATTTCATCCCAAAAAATCAAAAGATTGAGCAAAGGCAGAATTAAGTGTGCGTCTGCGGTATAAAATCATTTTGATCACAGATCTTTATCACTAAACCTAAATCAAAGAAACATTCCAAACTGTCACTCAACTTTAATATCTTCCATGCTCAGTAAATCTTGACCGAAACGGATCTGAATGAGCACGATTGATCACGAGAAATATGAGGCTGTGATAGGCCTTGAAGTTCATGCGCAGTTACTTACCGAAAGTAAGGCTTTTGCACCGGTTAAACCGGAATATGGGGCAGCACCAAACACACAGGTTACACCGCTTTGTCTGGGGCACCCGGGCACTTTGCCGGTGGTAAATGAAAATCTGGTGCGTTATATCATCAAAATGGGATTAGCCACCAATTGTGATGTGGCTGAAAAATCAATTTTTGCCCGAAAAAATTACTTTTATCCGGATCTGCCCAAAGGGTATCAGATCTCACAGTTCGATACCCCTATCTGCTTTGGCGGGTTTGTGGATATTCAACTCGAAGATTACGACAAACGCATTGGTATCACCCGCATCCATATGGAAGAAGATGCCGGTAAGTCCATTCACGATCAGGACCCCTATAATACACTGGTTGACCTGAACCGTGCAGGCACTCCTTTGATCGAGATCGTATCGGAGCCAGATCTTCGCACTCCACAGGAGGCTTATGCCTACTTATCCAAGATCAAACAGATCGTTCAGTATCTGGAGATCTGTGATGGTAATATGGAGGAAGGCAGCTTAAGGTGCGATGCAAACGTATCGGTTCGCCCACGTGGGCAGAAAGAATTCGGAACCCGAACCGAGTTAAAGAATATGAACTCGTTCCGTAATGTAGAGAGAGCTATCCACTATGAGATCTACCGACAGATCGAACTCATCGAAGAAGGTGGTGAAGTGGTTCAGCAAACCCGCCTCTGGGATACTTCCAAGATGCAGAGTCGCCCTATGCGTTCAAAGGAAGAGGCACATGATTATCGTTATTTCCCGGAACCGGACCTGCCGCCGATCAGGGTTACAGAGCAGATGCTCACTGATATCAGGGAAGAGTTACCGGAACTTGCTGATGTACGTCGTAAACGGTTTATTGAAGATTACGGCATGAGTGTAGATGACGCCGTCACTATAACAGACAGCCGGTATCTGGCAGATTATTATGAAGAAGTTGCAGATCATTTAGGTAATCCAAAATCGGCTTCAAATATTGTACTGAGTGAAGTGTTGCGGGTCTTGAACGAGAAAAGTATTGATATACGTGAATTTCCGATCTCAGCTGAAAGGGTATCAAAGCTGGTTAAATTAAAAGAGGACGATAAGATCAACTCCTCTGCTATGCAGGATATCTTCAACGAAATGTTGGTGAAGGATGAAGATCCTGAGGAAATGGCTAAAGAAATGAACCTGATTCAGGTTTCTGACTCCGGATTTCTCGAGCCTATCGTGGATGAGATCATCGAAAATAACCCGGATGAAGTACAACGCTTTAAGGAAGGCAAAAAACAACTCATCGGATTTTTTATAGGACAGGCCATGAAAGCTTCTCAGGGTAAAGCAAATCCGAAACTGGTTAAAGATCTAATCACTAAAAAGCTAAACGACTGAAAATACAGTCTTTAAAACTCTTATGAAAAAACTTACGCTATTAGTTGCATTAACTGTATTGCTACTTACCGTTGCGTGTTCAAACAGATCTGATGTCAAAAAAACGATCGTCACCGGTTCCATTACCGTGGCAGATTCCATTGACAGCAGTGGAGATTATTCAGGTATCGGTGTGACCATTGTTAAACGGGATTCTTCGAATGCGCCCATTGATACCCTCTTTCATTCATTGACTGATCAATCCGGAAATTTTGAGGGTATCGCAAGTTTTCCCGACAGGAACTACTATCCGATGATCATCAGCCGAAATAACAATGACCTTGCAACGCTTCGGGTCATTCTGGCTGAAAATGATACCCTTCGGGTAAATGCTCAGCTTCCGGACATTCAACAGACTTTGAGCATCGACTCGAAAGAGCATGAAGCTATGCAAACCCTGAATCGCGTGGATCGAAGTTTTCAGCGAGTGGGTGCTTTTATTATGAGTGGAGCCGTACCTGATTCTCAGATACTGGATGAAACCAAGAAATGGTCAGAATTATACTGGCAGGTGTATGAAGCTCACGAAAATACTATGGCTTCCTATCTGGCCGCAGAAAAAACCATTGAGTTGCTGGGTAACTGGGATTCTGAGGCTATGCTTAACCGAATTGACGAGACCCTTCCCGCTGACTACATGTTTTCCGTTGCCCTTAGATATGGGAAACCTTATATCGCTCAGAGTAAAGGATTTGATGCCGCTTCCGGATATCTGGATTCCCTCATACAGATATCTGAAAATGAGGAAATAACCGAATTTATAGTGCGGGATAAGATTCAGATGTACTTTGATAGCTCCCGGATTGGGGAGGCAAAAGACCTGTTGGACAGTTATGAACAGGATTACGCCGATAGCCCGTCTTCAAAAAAATGGATCCGTCGAATTAGATATGATCTGAATTATCTGGCACCGGGTGTGGATGCTCCTGATTTTTCGTTTGTTACCATGGAAGGCGATACCGTAAATAATCAGAGCCTGAAAGGTTCAACATACATTATAGAGATCTCACCTCTTGCCAATTTTGAATATCAGAACGATTATGACAGAACCATGGTGATCGGTGAGATCTATAAGAACTATGGACTTAAGATATTTACCATACCGCTGGACCAAAGTGAAGTAACCGTCAATGCCTTTTTTGAAGAACGGCGTAAAGCCTGGCCGGTTGCAAAACTTGGCTCATTCGATGTCCAGCAGATCATACAAAAATTTAATGTGGTTCAGGTCCCAACCCGAATTCTTGTTGATAAGGATGGGGTGGTGATAAGAAAATACGAGAGAAATGAATTTTCTGATGTCATTCAGGGATTGAACCGTGCATTTAGTGAATCTAACTCACCACGTTAATTTTTAAAAAACTCACATCATGCGAAGACTACTTATAGCCGGTAACTGGAAAATGAACTGCGGTCCATATGACGCCGCCGAATTATTGGAAGGTCTCAAAGAGAAAAAATCAGAGATCGATGAAAATGTGGATGTGTTGGTTTGTCCTCCCTTTGTTTCCATTGGAATGGCAGTGAAGTACTTATATGACACGGATATTCAGGTGGGAGCCCAAAACCTGCACTTTGAGGAAAATGGAGCGTACACCGGAGAGATCAGTGGAAGCATGTTGGCTGAAAGCGGATGCAACTATGTGATCATTGGTCACTCAGAACGTCGGCAGTATTTTGGCGAAACGGATGCCACGGTCAATAAACGGGTTCATAAAGCCATTGAGCATAAATTAGCTCCTATTGTCTGTGTAGGTGAAAGCCTTGATCAGCGCAAATCTAATGAACACTTTGGGCTTGTAAAAAATCAGGTGACGGCTGCCCTTCATGATGTTTCAGAAAAAGATGTTTTGGATGTAGTGATCGCTTATGAACCGATCTGGGCAATTGGAACCGGTGAAACGGCTAGCCCTGATCAGGCTCAGGAAATGCATGAACATATTCGTTCAATTCTCGCTGAAGTTTATGATGAAGACACGGCTGAGCAGATCAACATTCTTTACGGTGGAAGTATGAAGCCCGGCAATGCTAATGAGCTGTTGAGTCTGCAGGATGTTGATGGTGGATTGATCGGTGGTGCATCATTAGATGCAGACAGTTTTTCTGAGATCATAACCATAGCTGAAGACCTGACCTGAGCCATGAAATATAATGTACTCCTGATCGGCAGTGGCGGGCGTGAGCATGCGCTGGCCCGTGCTATTTCTGAATCATCTCAATTAACCAAGTTATACATAGCTCCCGGTAATCCGGGTACCGCACAGAGCGGTGAAAATGTCTCCCTGGATGTATCTGACCTGGATGCAGTCTGGGACTTTATTCAAAAGAACGACATTGATGTGACAGTGGTTGGTCCGGAGCAACCACTCGTGGATGGCATGGCCAATTTTCTGGAGGCAAAAGGTCATGCGGTTTTTGGCCCTAAACTTCAGGCTGCTATGCTGGAAGGAAGTAAGGAATTTGCCAAGGAATTCATGGAACGGCATAACATCCCGACCGCGGCATATCGCGTCTTTGATCAGGAGCATTTTGATGAAGCCGCTGAGTACATAAAGGAGCAGGGACAATATCCTGTGGTACTTAAGGCAGACGGTCTTGCAGGAGGCAAGGGTGTATTTATTCCTGAAACGGAAGAAGAAGCCCTTGAGGTACTGGAAGAACTTAAAAACAGCGACTCCCTTAAAAAAGCAGCCAGCCGTTTGGTGATCGAGGAATTCATGGTGGGTGAGGAAGCATCCGTATTTGCGATTTCAGACGGATCGTCGTGGAAAGTAATTGGAAATGCTCAGGATCATAAGCGCATTGGTGAAGGGGATACCGGCCTGAACACCGGAGGGATGGGAGCCTATTCTCCGGCGCCTGTAGTTACTGAAGAGATCATGAAGCGCGTTGAGAATAAGATCATTGAGCCGACCATAGCCGGAATGAAAGAGGAGGGTAATCCTTATTCAGGTATTCTTTATTGTGGTTTGATGATCACGAAGGAAGGACCAAAAGTAGTGGAATATAACTGCCGCTTTGGGGATCCTGAATGCCAGGTAATTCTTCCCAGAATGCGATCTGACTTGCTGGATATTATTATAGCAACTACCCAAGAAAAGTTGGGTGAAACTGATATTCAGTTTGATGATGAGGTGAGATGCTGCGTGGTGCTTGCCTCTGGGGGATATCCTGAATCCTACGAAAAAGGCAAAGAAATTACCGGATTGGATGAGGTGGAAAATGCCATCGTATTTCAAGCCGGGACCAAAGAGAAAGATGGCAAGCTTTATACTAACGGGGGACGAGTATTGAACATCGTGGGTTCGGGTGCTGATCTTGAAACAGCCATCAAGAATACCTATGCTGAAGTCAAAAAAGTACACTTTGACAAAGCGTACTATCGCTCCGATATTGGAGCTAAAGGGTTGAAGTACTGAATATTGAATACAGTATATCGAATAACGATCACTGAAGTTATACTTTTTAAAAAAGTATTCGATAGATATTCCGATGTCATAAAACCATTTCGAAATTCAGTATTCCCTGCCTGCCTGCCTGCAAGGCAAGTTCGATATTCGATATTCATTTTAGCATTATTACTGAGCTCAAATTATACTTTCGCTCAGCCACTGCAGAAGATCTATTCTGATCTCGATAATGCTACTTCTATATCTGTTACCCAAAATGCTATCTATATTGTTGAGCAAGGCAGGGATCGATTGTTGAAACTGGATCACACCGGTAAACTGCTGGACACGATCGGGGGAAGGGGAAACGGAGACTATGAATTCAGTAAACCTGTGGATGTGGATGCTACCAACGGACTCAAGATCTTCGTGACAGATCAAAATAACCGCAGGATACAGGTATTTGACCGGCGCGGACAATTTCTCAGCAGTATAAGTGAGCGTGCCTCTTTTGTTAATTCGCGGAAGTACCGGCCGGATCAGATCTCAGTGAGCCGTTTTGGTGAAATTTATTTCTGGGATAAAGAAGCCCGGTTGATCCGTCGTTATGACCTGGATTATAATTTTGAAGATGAATTTCGGATCAGTTCTGATATCATAACGGTTGATGATCTTCAGGTTACATCCACAGAGGTCCTTATTTTGGAGAGAGTATCTGACACTGTTCACAGGCTTTCGCCCAATGGTGGTTATTCCGGATTCTATCCGGTCAAGGATATAAAAGCATTTTTTGTAAACGAAGAAGGGCTGTGGCAGGCATTTGAAGATCGAGTCTTATTAGAACATGAAAACGCTGAATTACAAGAATTTGATTTTGGAAAAATAGTGCGACCAATAGATATGCATGTTCAATCCGGCTCAATTTTTATTTTAACGAGGAGCGACTTATATAAGATCGAAAGTGGATCAAGATGATCACCCCTGATCACATATTCGATGAACAATCAAGCTTTGAACAAAAAGCCTTACGGGTTTTCGAATATCAGAAAATAAATAACCCGGTTTATAAACGCTTCTTTAATGCTTTGGGTATCAAAGAACCTGCTTTTGCAAGTGACATCCCATTGCTACCGATACAAGCCTTCAAGGATGCAAAAATAATCACTTCCGGTAAAGACTCACCATTATATTTCCAAAGTAGTGGTACCTCCGGAATGGCACGAAGCCGTCATTACATTCAGGATCCGGGGCTGTATCAGCGATCCATCATTCAAGGAATGCAGCAGTTCTATGATCTGGAGGAGTATGTGATCTGGGCTTACACACCGGGGTATAACTCTAACTCCAATTCCTCTTTGATCTGGATGCTAAATACTTTGATCAAAAGGGATGAATCCGGTTTGAGTAAGTTTCTGGAATTAGGAGAACCACTGAATGAATCAGAGCTCCGGGAGATCCAAAGATCCGGAAAGAAATTGATGCTCTTCGGAGCCGCTTTTGGTCTGCTTGATGTGCTTGATAAACACCACAGTCAGTTACCGAGGGATAGTGTGATCCTTGAAACGGGCGGAATGAAAACCCACCGCCGTGAGATCACTAAGGAGCAACTACACAAGCAACTGGCTGAGGGGTTTGGTCTTCCCGAATCTCAGATCCATTCCGAGTATGGCATGACAGAGTTACTCTCACAGGCTTATGCTCAAGGCAGTCTATGGTTTAAAAGTGTGCCATGGATGAAGGTCAGTATCCGCGATCCTAAAGCTCCTTTGAAGGAAGTACCATTGGGTGAAGAGGGACTGATCGGAGTAATCGATCTGGCGAATCTGTATTCCTGCTCCTTTATTTTGACCGGGGATAAAGGCATTCAAAAGGAGGACGGTGCATTTCAGGTGTTGGGACGGTGGAATCCGCAGAATTTACGTGGCTGTAACTTTTTGATAGAAAGGGATTGAGTTGGATGAAAGCACATATCGATCAAATTACAGAGGCAACAAGAAATTGGCTCGAACCTGAAAATCCACATCTGCAGGAAGCGATCAGTAAAACCGTTTCTGAAGGGTTATTCAGTTTGCAGGATGTTCACCATCAATTGAGTGTACTTAGTGGAAATGTTGAAAACGGAGATATACAGGAATGGGTAAAAAGGGCAGAATTAAGTAATGAGCAAAACGCCAAAGCCGGAAAGGTGTTATGCCTGCATGCCGGCAATTTACCTCTTGTTGGATTTCAAACAGCTTTGGGGGTGATCCTGTCGGGAGCCGATTATTATGGGAAGATCTCACGCAAAGATACTTATTTGCTATCGTCCTTTTTGGAGGAAATTCAACGTTCTGGTCCTGAACAGAATATCAGTTATTCAACGGATCTAAATAGTTTTGAGGATCTGAAAGCTGACAAGGTCGTATTTGCAGGTTCTGATGAATCGGTTTCGGATGTAAAGGCTGAGATCAAACGACTTAAAGCCGGAAAACCGGATGCGGAATATATCATCCGAACGGCCAAGTTCTCAATGGCTTATCTGAGTGAATGGAATGCAGAAATAAAGACAGAACTGGCTGAAGCCATGCTCAGGTACGGAGGGAAGGGATGTCGCTCGGTGGCGGTGGTCGTAGCGCCCTTTGGTTTGAATGAGGTAAGAGAGGAACTGAAGCAGGCGATCAATTCCTATTGGAAACAAAATCCACAGCACCAAAAGCCGACTCCCGAACTCAAGTATCAGTTTGCCTATAACGAGGGCATTCAGCGAGATCAGCTATGGCTGAATGATTTCCTGATACAGGAATCGGAAGAATTTCCGGACACAGACTTTACGGTCAATTGGGTTCAGGGGAATAATGAGAAAGTTAGAGATCTGAGGATCTCATTTGGCCAAATGGTGCAGACGGTGTACACTTGTGGGGAAGAAATTCAGGGATTGGATACGGAGCCATTGAGATCAGCACAAAGTCCCCCACTATATTGGAAACCGGATGGGGTGGATGT
>JAASTO010000237.1 GCA_021767245.1 Balneolaceae bacterium | reverse complement strand
GGTTCAAATCCCGTACGCGGTACAGCAATCAAGCTTCCCTTTTCAAGAAGGGGAGCTTTTTTTGTTTGTGGCATTTAAGATATTATCCATTCTTCTTTCTTAAACTGATAAATAACTGCCCAAACACTAATGGTATTAAGCTCATCACCATTACAACACCCCACATAGGCAGAGTTGGTTTTACGAGACTAAGAACTTCCGCAAACAACGGTACATAGATCGCGGTCAGGAGTAATCCCACACAAAGTAAGATTGCTCCCCAAACCCATTTATTTCTGTTTACAGAATTCGAAAAGATAGAACTGTGGTCATCTCTCATGTTAAACACGTGCCATAATTGAGCTAGCGCAAGAGTCAGAAAGCTCATGGTAACTGCGCCATCAGCTCCAACACTCATCCATTGAAGACCAATGTAGAATGCGGCAAGAACAGACGTCATGATCACAAAACTGTACACCCCGATCCTTTTCCAGTGTTTCGTCGTTAAAATAGGCTCATCGGTATCTCTTGGCTTTTCTTTCATGATAGATCTATCCCCTTCCCCAAGCCCCAATGCTAGAGCCGGAAAAACATCGGTTACCAGATTCAGGAATAGTATCTGAAGTGGCAGGATCGGGAGTGGCATTCCAATAAAAGAAGCAATACCAACCACGGCTACCTCACTTACATTACAGGACATCAGGTAAAACACAAATTTTCTGATATTATTGAAGATGATCCTGCCCTGCTCTACCGCCACAACGATCGTAGAGAAGGCATCATCTGTTAAAACGATGTCAGCCGCTTCACGGGCCACCTGTGTCCCTCGCTGACCCATAGCGATCCCTATATCCGCTTTTTTCAAAGCCGGTGCATCATTAACCCCATCTCCGGTCATCGCCACCGTTTGATTCTCATTCTGGTACATTTCAATAATATCCAGCTTTTGTTTGGGATCGATACGGGCATAGACCGATGAATTGAGTTTTGTTTCTTTGTCTGTGTCATACAGCTTGCTGCCATGCACCACCACATTACTACTATTCTCATCCAACCTGAGCTCATTAGCAATGTACCGTGCTGTTTCAGCTTGATCGCCGGTCACCATCACTACATTGATACCTGCCTGCCGACAATCTTCTATGGCCGCTTTAACTCCTTTCCTGGGAGGATCCATTAAAGCAACCAACCCAACAAAACAAAGATCACTGTACGAATTGCCTTCCGATGTATCTGAAAGTTTACTGGCCAGGGCTATCATTCTGTATCCCTGCCCTGCTAATTTATTATTTAGGTCTAACCAATACTGTTGAGCCGTTTTATCAAGAGACTCGCATTCACCATCATTTAGGTAAGTGGTACAATGTTCTATAATGGCTTCAGGAGCTCCTTTGGCGTAAACCCTAAATGAATCCCGATCTGTTTTATTCCAGGTGGCCATCATTTTTGTTGTGGAATCAAAGGCATCTTCCTTAACCTCAGGGTGTTCTTCGATCAATTTTGGATGTGAGATCCCAGCTTTGTACCCAAGTTCAAGAAGTGCAATTTCAAGGGGGTCACCATTGTTCTCCTCAGATCCTGCTTCGAAGGTCGCATTGTTACAGATCATTCCAATTTCAATGGCAAGCCTCAGGTCTTGATCTTGTTCAATACTCTTTGAAATTCCGTTTTCTGTCATTTCCTGACCATTCTCCCCATTTACATCTATCTCTTTTTGGTATAGATGAACCTGTGTGGCGGTCATCTGATTTTCAGTCAGAGTTCCCGTTTTATCCGTACAAATTACAGAGGTGGCTCCAAGTGTCTCAACCGATGATAGCTTATTGACCAATGCATTCTTATTTGCAAGGGTTTTAAGTCCCTTAGCCAGTGATAATGTTGCAACAATTGGTAGTCCTTCCGGAATAGCTGCAACGGCTAAAGCAATACCGGTTTCTATCATCAACACAATATCCTTACCACTTAATATGCCGGTAAACACAATGGCCAGAATAATTCCAACAGTCACATAGATCAGTTTATACCCGAGTTTATCCAGCCGTTCCTCAAGAGGTGTGGCTTCATCCTCAGTTGTTTCCACAAGTGAAGAAATTTTACCCAGCTCGGTGTTCATTCCGGTTCCAACCACTACTGCCATGGCTGATCCTCTGGTCACTGCCGTGCCTTTATAAAGCATGTTGCTTCTTTCAGCCAGCACAACTTCTTCTTCCACAAGCTCTTCATTTTTGGAAACAGGAAGACTTTCCCCGGTCAGGGCCGATTCATTAGCCTGTAGTTTTGAAGCGTTAATAATCCTGAGATCGGCCGTTATTACATCTCCCCCTTCGATCACCACAAGGTCACCCGGTACCAGTTCCTCGGCATCTACTTCAATCGTCCGGCCATTTCTTTTCACTCGGGTTTTAACGGTTCCCAGCTTGGACAAAGCTTCCATTGCGCGAACAGCTCTCAATTCAGTCACAAAACCGATCAGGGTATTAATAAGTATCACGACCAACACAGCCCAACCTTCAACCCACTCACCATATAAAAAAGCTGCTATGGCAGCTACCGCAAGTAAACCTATGATGATACTTTTGAACTGAGCGGCCAAAACAGACCATATACTTCTGCTTTTATGCTGTCTTAACCGATTGACCCCAAATTTATCTCTCCTGATTTGAACCTCTTCCTCTGTCAGGCCCTGTTCTTTATCCACTCCATATTTTGACAGTACTTCACTTCCTGCTAAGGCAAACGGTTTGTTGATTTCTTCAAACTCTGTTTTTGATCCTGACCCTGTTGCCATTATGAAATACTTTGATCGGTGAATATTTTAAGACGGTGACTTAGTTGATTCGGTCTCTTATACGTGGCTTTTGTTTCTCCACATGATTCTTATTTATCAGCTCACCTAACAAACCGGTTGAAAAGAACTGAACACCGACAACCATAAGCAGTATACCTAAAAACAGTAAAGGCCTGTTTCCAATACTTTCACCAAAGAATATCTTTATAAAAGCCATGTAACCATTAATAACACCACCGGCAATCAGAAGCAGCATACCAATGGTTCCAAAAAAATGCATGGGTTTCTGAAGGTAACGCTGAACAAAAGTGATGGTCACCAGGTCAAGGAAGCCGTTCATAAACCTTGACAGGCCAAATTTGGTCTTGCCATATTTTCGTGGATGATGTTTGACCACTTTTTCAGTTATCCGGCCATAGCCCTCCCTCTTTGCTAGCATTGGGATGTACCGATGAAGCTCTCCATACAAATAGATGTTCTCCACAACTTCTGATCTGTAGGCTTTAAGGCCACAATTAAAATCATGCAGATCAATGCCTGCTACTTTCCTTGTTACGTAATTGAAAAATTTTGAAGGAATGGTTTTTGAGATCGGATCATGCCTTACTTTTTTCCAACCGCTTACAAGATCGTAACCATCCTTCAACATTTGTATCATCTCAGGTATTTCATGCGGATCATCCTGAAGGTCAGAGTCCAGTGTAACCACAAACTCTCCCGTCGCATTTTCAAATCCGGCCTGCAAAGCTACACTTTTTCCATAGTTATGATGGAATGAAACGCCTTTTACACCCTCTTTACTCAGGGCCAGATCTTTGATCACCTTCCAGGAATTATCTGAAGATCCGTCATCAACAAATATGACCTCATAATTGTATTGAGCAGAAAGAGCTTCTGAGATAGCCTCTTCAAGTTCAGGCAGTGAATCCTCTTCGTTATAAACCGGGATCACTAAACTTATGTCAATATTTGAATTAGTATCCTTATCTTGCAAAATGTAACCTTTTATAAATGATCAGAATTAGTTTACTTTCATAAACAAAACAGC
>JAASTO010000050.1 GCA_021767245.1 Balneolaceae bacterium | reverse complement strand
TCCTGTCCGATCACTCGTTTATGCAGCACCTCTTCCAGGTGCAGTAATTTCTTACGCTCACTTTGCAGCATCTTGCGCACCGGAATACCCGTCCACCGGGATACGATGTCCGCAATATCCTCAGCATCTACTTCCTCTTTCAGAAGGGATTGATCTTCCTGCATTTCATCCAGTTTGGATTGAGCCTCTTCCAGCTCATCTTCCAGTTTGGTGATGGTTCCATATCTCAATTCGGCAACTTTCTCATAATTACCCTGACGCTCGGCTTTATCCGCTTCGTTTCGGGCATCATCAATGGCCTGCTTGGTATCACGCACCTTTTGGATGAGCTCTCTCTCCTGTTCCCATTGAACGCGCATAGTTTTGCGTTGCTCTTCAAGGTCGGCCAGCTCCTTCTCGATGCCTTTCATCTTGGATTGATCCTTCTCGCGTTTCAGGGCCTCTCGCTCGATCTCCAGCTGACGGATCTGTCGTTCTATGGCGTCCAATTCCTCCGGCAGGGAATCAATTTGCAGGCGTAACCGTGATGCAGCCTCATCGATCAGATCAATGGCTTTATCCGGCAGGAACCGATCGGCGATGTAACGATGCGAAAGCTCTGCCGCTGCTACAACCGCTGCATCTGTAATGCGAACCCCATGATGTACTTCATAGCGCTCCTGCAATCCCCTTAGAATAGAAACCGTATCTTCTACACTTGGTTCACCCACCAACACGGTTTGAAGTCGGCGTTCGAGAGCCTTGTCTTTTTCAATGTATTTTCGATATTCATCAAGGGTGGTGGCACCGATGGCATGGAGTTCTCCCCGTGCCAGTGCCGGCTTAAGGATGTTGGCGGCATCCATGGCGCCTTCCGTAGCTCCGGCGCCAACCAGGGTATGAATTTCATCAATAAAGAGGATCACTTCCCCATCAGAATCATTTACGTCCTTGACCACGGCTTTGAGTCGTTCTTCAAACTCACCACGAAACTTAGTTCCGGCAACCAGTGAACCCATATCAAGGGCTACAATGCGCTTTGATTTAAGACCTTCCGGCACATCGCCGCGAACAATTCGCAATGCCATACCCTCTGCAATGGCGGTCTTACCCACCCCGGGCTCACCGATTAAAACAGGATTGTTCTTGGTACGCCGGGTCAGGATCTGCATCACGCGCCGGATCTCCTGGTCACGGCCAATAACGGGATCCAGTTTATTCTTTTCAGCCAGTTCATTCAGGTCGCGGCCATACTTTTTCAGGGCTCCATACCGGCTTTCGGCATTGGGGTCATCAACCGTTTGGTTTCCGCGGACATCCTGAAGCACTTTCAGGATATTTTCCCTGGTCACGTTCTGATCATTCAACAGGCTGGCGATCTCACCTTTGATACTTGCCATACCGATCAGTACATGTTCCGAGCTGATATATTCATCTCCAAGCTTTGTGCCTTCTTTCTGGGCTATATCAAACAGCTCTTTACTGGTATTGGAAAGATATTGGCCCGAAACAGATGCACCCTGTACTTTTGGCAAACGTTCCAGAATGGAATCCACTACTTTACTAATAGCTGACGGATTGGCCCCAAGCTTACCCAATAATGTGTTTACAATGCTGTCCTGATCACTCAGAAAAGCCTTCAAAATATGAGCCGGTTCAACCGCCTGATTGTTCCCGCTTTGTGCGAGCTCCAATGCTTTTTGAACGGCTTCCTGTGCTTTAAGCGTAAATTTGTTCAAGTTCATATTAAAATCTCCTTTTTTCTCTTGTTTTGATATTAATATGACCAAAATCGTGCCTATACCCGCATATTGACATAATTTCAGTACTGACTTCTGCTAAAATTCTGAACTGACTATATAACGTGAGTTCGACATAAAACTACCTCTTGGTTGTCATACGTTTTAGATTTTAGATAATTCGAGGGCAGTTTCTAAATTAAAAACGGTCCTGAAAGGGCCACATTTGAATAACCCCGGACAATGAAATGCGATAGCATGGAAGCAGTCCGGGGTAAGAAATATGAATAAACAAAGCTTCGCCCAAAAGGTGATTTAGTCTAACCCGTTTAACGAAGCTTGGGCAACCAACTTTTTAGTGGCTTTGGTGCCCGCATGCCCCAACCCTGCGATAGACATGTGATATTTTGGCTGCTTTCGTTGCTTGGGTTTTGCTATTTCGGGGATGTATCCCAGGGTTGCACCCGCTTACGCGGCTTTATCCTGGGCTATTCATATGTGACCCTTTCAGGGTCTTCATCTTAACCAACATTGTCATCGAATTGCCTAAAACATTTACAAGGGTGACAACTTCAGAAGAATTATTTCGAACTCAGGTTAAATAAAATAGAAGAATTTATGAATTTGGCATGAATACCGTCGGATAAGCCTCTGTGACAGGGAAATTCATGCCATAAAAAAACCCTGAGCTGTATCAGAACTCAGGGTTTGGGTTTTTCGGGGTACAAAATAAAAAATTTCTTCGCCCTTAAGATAAAAACATCTGAAGAAAGATGCCTTGTAATTATTCGTAAATACCAAGGCTTTCAATAGAGTTTGTCAATCAGTAAGATAGAAACCATGATCCGTATCAGGGATCATGGTCTTGGTTTTGGGGTACAAATGTCTTCTAAAGTTCAAAAGCAATAAACTGCTCGATATCGTTCCTTAGCACGGTCAGCAGTAAAACCTCGTCTCCGGCATCTATGGCTTTTTCAACTTCCTCATAGAATTCAGAAGAACTTGTTATCGCTTTTCTTTTAACCCGGGTTATCACATCTCCCCTGCGTAATCCTCTCTCATAAGCGGTACTGCCTTCACTTATTGACCGCACGACCACACCTTCTGTGTCTGAATCCAGATTTAGTTGTTCACGAATGGTGCCGTCTAAACCGGTCACTGTAAAGCCTAATTGATCTTCCATACTTTCCATCTGTGCGGGATCGGCTGCGGCTATTTCACCTTCCGGACGCTCACCTAATGTAACGGTTAGCTCTACATCCTTACCATCTCGTATTATGCCAAGTTTAATCTCATCTCCCGGTTTTTTAGAAGCGATCTCTGTCCTGAAGGCATCCCAGTTTCTGATCTGTTCTCCATTCAGGGATACGATCACATCCTGTTGTTGCAAGCCGGCTTTATCGGCAGGACCGCCTTCCTCAACCCGACCAACGATCACCCCTCGAACATTATCAAGACCGAGGGCACGTGCCATGGTTTGGTCTACTTCGCCACCGGTGTACATGCCGAGATATCCGCGACTTACTTTTCCATCTTCGATCAGATCGGTCATGATCCTTTTCGCCAGATTCACGGGAATCGCAAATCCAATACCGTCATTTCCTCCAGACCGGGATGCAATAGCTGAGTTGATACCTACTAAATTACCATTCACATCGATCAGGGCACCTCCCGAATTACCTGGATTAATGGCGGCATCGGTTTGGATATAATCTCCATAGGCGGTTAAATTATTCAATGAACGGCCTCTGGCACTAACAATACCAAAAGAAACGGTATGCGCCAGAGATTCATCTAAGGGACTACCGATTGCCAAAACAAATGATCCCACTTTAAGCTTATCACTGTCGCCCATACTTACAGCTGGCAGATCATCCACCTCTACTTTTAACACAGCAATGTCGGTTTGTGGATCGGTTCCTACTAATTCTGCATTCACCTCATTACCGTTGAACATTCTTACGGTGATCTCATCCGTTTCCGCGATCACATGATTATTAGTCAGGATATATCCCTCTTCAGATACGATCACTCCGGAACCGAGTCCACGTTGAGTTCTTTCACGGGTTTCACCCTGATCTCCTGGGTTTCCAAAGAACTGAGCAAAGGGATTGATGACCCGCACTTCCTCTGTTCGCTTGGTGGTAATGGTTACTACGGATGGATTTGTCTTTTCAGCGATGTCCACAATGGCATCGTTAAAATCCTGAAGGGTGTTTACTGATCTGCTTTCAGCTGATTCCACCTTGTCGTTATCTGCCGTTGGAAAGGTAACTGAGTTTGAATCCGTAGCCAGATTAAAACCCAGTAGAACTAAAATGGCAGCAGCCACCCCAAATATATTCTTTACTGTCGTATTCATGATCTGTAATTAAAAGTTTGTCTGTTTTGATTTACGGTATTACAACGCACGAATGCCTCAAAATTGTGCAAAGTTTATCAGGCATTACATCTTAAAATAAAACCGGAGCTCTTTTCACGGAACTCCGGTCCTCTTAACCAATCCAGATCAAGTTTATGATATCTTGATCTGCTTCTTAACCTTTTCTTCGCTCTTCTTAATGTTGATGTTCAACACACCATTATCATATTTAGCTTCGATGCTCTCTTCATCAATGCTATCGGGCAGCTGGAAAGAACGGCTGAATGAACCATAACTTGATTCTACCCGATGGTAATTTTTACCGGATTCCTCATTCTCAAACTTTCGCTCGCCACTAATGGTCAGGCGTCCGTTTTCGAGGTCAACATTGATGTCATCTTTCTTCAAGCCTGGAAGAGATACTTCTACCTGAAAATCATTTTCAGTTTCAGAAATATCTACGGTTGGCATAAAGGTGTCTTTGCGATAATTCAGTGAATCGTTAAAGAATTCATCTAAAATGTCGCTGAAATTTCTTGAGTTAACATCAAGATTTGGTCGTGAATATTTAATAAGTGCCATGATTGCCTCTCTTTTTAATTCGTTGTTCACCTTTGAATATGCAAGCTATATGCCAACTTATTATGGTAAAGCCTGAATATGACAGACGGGCAATATGGGTATGATACAATTACACACCGGTTGACATTTCGGGATAAGATGTCAGACCGGGTGCTTCTTATTTGGCAGTCCTATGACAGTTTTGGCAGAAACCTGATTATAGATCAGCCGGTTGCCTTAACCCCTACTGTTTTTCCATTCGCGAGCCACCAGAAAGGCCATTTCGAGGCTTTGCTCATAATTGAGGCGCGGATCACAGAAGGTCTCATAGTTTCGGTTGAGTTCATTTTCCTCAAGTCCCTTGGCTCCACCCACGCATTCGGTCACATTATCACCGGTCAGTTCCAGGTGAACTCCACCCAGGTAACTGCCTTCAGAGCGGTGAATGGCAAAAGCGGAACGAACCTCATGGATAATATCATCAAAATTACGGGTTTTGATACCTCCGCCGGTACTAAACGTATTCCCGTGCATGGGGTCTGAACTCCACACCACCGGAAAGCCTTCACGTCTCACCGCCCGGATCAATCCCGGCAGTTGGTCTTCGATCAGGTCTTTCCCAAAGCGGGTGATCAACACGATCTTACCTTTTTCATGCGTCGGATTCAGGGTTTCGATAAGCTTTAGAGTTTCATCAATTTCAAAAGGCGGCCCAATCTTGATGCCAACCGGATTATTGATCCCTTTAAAATATTCCACATGTGCTCCATCCAGTTCACGGGTTCGGTTACCAAGCCACACCATGTGGGCACTCAGGTTATAGTGGCCCGGTTTTCGGGGAACCGGACGGGTTTGAGCGGAATCATAATACAGATTCAGCGCCTCATGTGAAGTATAAAAATCAACTTTCTGCAGGGTCGTGAAGGTATCCGGTGCAATGGCTTCAACAAATTTCACGGCCTTGGTAATGGATGAGACCATTTCCTCATACTCAGCGTAGTATTCGTTATTTCGCATAAAATCCAGTTCCCATTGCTCAGGATGATGGAGGTCGGCAAATCCCTCTTCCGACAAAGCTCTCAGGAAGTTGAGTGTCAGCCCGGCTTTATGATACCCCTCTATCAGTCTTTGGGGATCCGGAATGCGAATACCTGACTCAGATTCAAATCCGTTGATCAGGTCGCCGCGATAGTTGTGTATCTCCTCCCCATCTACCATCTCAAAATCATTGGAACGAGGTTTGGCATATTGCCCGGCTATTCGCCCTACCCGCAATACCGGAATACCCATTTCATGGATCAGAATGAAACTCATCTGCAGTAACACTTTCACCATATTGACGATCTTTGGAGCTTTGGTTGCATCAAAACTCTCTGCGCAATCACCGCCCTGCAGTAAAAAACCATTACCATCAGAAATATCTGCCAATTTATTCTTCAGAGCATCTATTTCCCAGGATGTCACCAAAGGTGGCAGGTCTTTAAGCATTTCATAACTCTGCTCGAGCTCCTTTTGATCCGGATAATCGGGTAACTGCTTTACCGGTTTTTCTTTCCAGGAGATCGGCGACCAACTTTTATGTACAACTTCAGGCATAAATCTTATAATTTTTTAATTGGGTTTAAAACTATCGGTTTTTACTGCTTAATGCTCAATTTTCTTATACCTTATGGCATTCAAACTTACATTTGAGGGAAATACAAATAACACACTATGTTAGAAACAAAACCACGCATACTGGTTGTTGATGACCATCCTGCCCTTGTAACACTTACAAGGCATAAATTAATTCAAAAAGGGTACGAAGTACTGACGGCACAAAACGGGGAAGACGCCTTAGAGCTGGCCCGAACGGAATATCCCGATCTCATTCTCAGTGACGTTGAAATGCCTGTCATGGATGGCTTTGAGTTATGTGAACGCATCAAAAAAGATTCACGGCTCAACAAGATCCCTTTGATCCTTGTCACATCCATGGTCACGACCGAATACATCATGCGAGGTATAGAGGCGGGGGCCGACAATTATCTTACCAAGCCATATGACGATGACACGCTTTACACTAAAATAAAAGAGTTACTTCAAAATCCCCCTCCTCCGGTAAATGAGGTAAGTACGGTTGAAGTTAACATAGAAGGCAAAACCTACAATATCCTGGCGGATTACTCACACCTTGTGAACCTGCTGATATCGACCTATAAAAATACGCTCGCTCAAAACAATCAACTGAGTGAGATGCAAAGCGGGCTGAATGCCGCCAATAAGGAACTTGAGATCACCAAACAGGAACATGAGGAGCTGATCCACAATATCTTCCCTGAAAAGATTGCTGAAAACCTGCTGGCTTATGGAACCGTGACTCCCGAGCGTTATGAGGATTCCACCATTATGTTTACTGACTTTGTAGGGTTTACCAAGGTTGTACCGGATCTTTCTGCAGAACAACTTATCGAAAGTCTATCCTTTTACTTTGACAAGTTTGATGATTTTACGGCTCAGCATAATATGATCAAGATCAAAACCATTGGGGACAGTTATATGGCGGCCGGCGGCTTGCCCGATCGAAACTCTACACACCCGGTGGATGCAATTCTGACCGCCCTTAAAATCGTGGATTTTGTTCGGGAATTCAGCAAGAAAAGTTTGTCAGAAACGCCTTACCTCCCGATCCGCATTGGGGTGCACACCGGTAAAGCCGTGGTTGGGGTGATCGGTAAAAAACGCTTTGCTTACGATATGTGGGGAGAAACCGTGAATCTGGCGGCCCGACTCGAACAACATTCGGATGAAAATCAGATCAATATCTCAGAAACAACCTATCAACGCGTCAAGGATTTCTTTGAATGCGAACCGCGTGGCGATATCGAAACCAAATACATGGGTAAAGTCCCGATGTATTTTGTAAAGCGTATCAAACCGGATTATTCTGAGGATGATGAAGGTATGTTTCCAAATCGCCTGTTTGTGAGAGAGTACAATAGCATCTCCCGGCAGCATCAGTCGTAGTATTCAGGCTTAGTCATACTATGGCTTAGAGCTGAGATATGTTAAGTTTGTATGGTTTAAGAATCGAAGTCGTGGCAGACATGGGATTCAAGCCTTCGCGAGAATGACCATAACACCCACTTTCCCTGATCTTAGATCTCGTTCCTTTCTCGAACTCATATTCGATTTTTGAACCGGACTTTTCTTTTAAGGAATGAAGGAATTCGGTCAGCTGTTTTTGTATTTTGTGAAGTTCTGAATTTCAAAAACAATCATTCCATTGCAGCATAATATTGTAGTACGCGGAGCACGCGAACACAACCTCCAAAACATTGATATCGATATTCCCCGCGATCAGCTTGTGGTCATAACCGGACTCTCCGGTTCAGGGAAATCTTCACTCGCCTTCGACACCATCTACGCTGAAGGTCAGCGCCGGTTCCTGGAATCCCTTTCCGCCTATGCCCGGCAGTTTCTGGGTATGATGGAACGTCCTGCGGTAGATTTCATAGACGGACTTTCACCGGTGATCTCGATTGACCAAAAGACCACCAACCGAAATCCCCGTTCCACGGTTGGTACGGTCACAGAGATCTATGATTTTCTCAGATTGCTGTATGCCCGGGTCGGAATCCCATACTCATATAAGACGGGCAACAAAATGGAAAAGCAGTCCGCCGATCAGGTAGTTGCCAATGTTATGGACATGCCCGAAGGCACCAAGGCCTATTGCCTGGCACCGGTAGTTCGTGGTCGAAAAGGGCATTATCGCGAACTGTTTGAACAAACCATCAAACAGGGGTTTGTAAGTGCCCGCATTGATGGTGAATTCCACGATCTGGAAAATGACATGAAGCTGGATCGCTACAAAACCCACAATATCGAAATTGTGGTAGACCGATTCGTGATCTCGCAAAAAAGCGAAAAACGCATTGCCGACAGTATTCGTCTGGCACTGGAAATGGCCGATGGGAACGTGATCCTTGCCATCAAAGAAGGCGATGAATTTAAAGACCAATTGTACTCTCAGAATCTCTTCGATACTGAAAGTGGCCTTGCCTATGAAGATCCGGCTCCCAACCTGTTTTCTTTTAACTCACCCTACGGCTATTGCAACACCTGCGAGGGACTGGGCTATACCTATGATGTAAGCTGGGAACTTCTTGTTCCAAATGCTGAGCAAAGTATGGCTGAGGGTGGGATACGCTTTCTGGGAGCGCCCCGGGATATTTTTGTATTCAAGCAGCTCAAAGCTATTCTCAAAACTTTTGACCTGGATTTCGATACTCCGATCAAAGACTATCCGGAAGAACTGAAAGACCTGCTAATGAATGGCAGCGGAGATCAGAAGTTCTCAGTCAGTTATGATTTCAAGGATAATTCTGTTACTTACAAACATAAGTTTGAGGGACTGCGCAATACAATCACCGATCAGTATCACAACAGTAAATCTAACAAGCAGCGTGATAAGGCCAAGGCCTTCATGGATAAAGTGACCTGCCCCGATTGCGAGGGTGGTCGGCTCAACAAAGAGGCCCTTTCCTATAAAATTGACGGATATACCATCCACGATCTGGTGCAAAAAGATATTCAGGAATTGCGTGATACGCTGTATGGAATAAACCTCACAGAGCGACAGCAGATCATCGGTAATCAGGTTCTGAAAGAGATCCGTGACCGGCTCGACTTCCTCTTGAATGTCGGGCTGACCTACCTGAGTCTGGATCGTGAAGCACAGACTCTCAGTGGCGGTGAGGCTCAGAGAATTCGCTTGGCCACTCAAATAGGAACTCAACTGGTAGGTGTTCTCTATATTCTGGATGAGCCAAGTATTGGTCTTCATCAAAGAGATAACATCAAACTCATTCGATCTCTTGAAACGCTCAGGGATCTCGGTAATTCAGTGCTTGTGGTGGAACACGACCGGGAGACTATTGAGCATGCTGATTTTGTGGTAGATCTTGGTCCCGGAGCCGGAGTTAATGGCGGCCATATCGTAACCTCCGGTAAACCCGGGGAACTGGATCCAAATTCGAATACTGCCAAGTTCCTGAATGATGAGGAAGTCATTGCGATCCCGGAAGAACGGCGCAAAGGCAATGAAAAAACCATCAGAGTAACGAACGCCCGGGGCCACAACCTGAAACATCAGGATCTGGAAGTACCGCTTGGCAAGTTCATTAGCGTGACCGGGGTAAGTGGAAGCGGGAAGAGTTCACTGATCAATCAGACGCTGGTTCCTATACTTTCCAATCATTTTTATAAATCCAAAACGGTTCCCCTTCCCTACGATACTATTGAAGGCATCGACAATGTGGACAAGATCATTTCCATCGACCAAAGTCCGATCGGGCGAACCCCGAGATCCAATCCCGGAACCTACACCAAGGTGTTCGATCACGTTCGCCGATTGTTTGCCGAATTACCGGAATCGAAGATCCGCGGGTACGATCAGGGGCGATTCTCCTTTAATGTGAAAGGTGGCCGCTGCGAAGAATGTAATGGGGATGGTGTTCGCAAAATCGAGATGAATTTCCTGCCTGATGTGTATGTAACCTGTGAAACATGTAACGGCAAACGGTATAACCGAGAGACCCTCGAGATCTATTATAAGGGAAAAAATATCTCTGACGTACTCAAGATGCCGATCAGTGAAGCTGCTGAGTTTTTTGATGCCCAACCTGCCATTAGCCGAATTTTAGGTACCATGGTGGATGTGGGGCTTGGGTATCTGACTTTGGGGCAATCATCCACAACCCTCTCGGGGGGGGAAGCCCAGCGTATCAAACTGGCACGTGAGCTATCTAAAGTGGGAACCGGTGATACCTTATACGTGATGGATGAACCGACCACAGGACTTCACTTTCAGGACGTGCGCATGCTGGTGGATGTGATCCAAAGGCTGGTTGAAAAAGGAAATACAGTGATGGTCATCGAGCATAACCTGGACCTGATTAAAGCGGCCGACTGGATCATCGACCTTGGTCCTGAGGGCGGCGCCGGTGGTGGTGAGATCATTGCAACAGGTACTCCGGAAGAAGTGGCCGAAATAGATAGGTCACATACCGGCCGTTTCCTGAAAGAAGAATTCGAAAGACTGGCGAAAGTCACCGCTTAAGTAATTTTTCTGAAATTCTATTCATAATGGATCTTTAGTTGTTTATATTTTAGGTCTGTATGAAATTTTTCCGCCAACATATCATCCAAACCTATGGGGCAGCACTGCTGCTGGCCGGGATCATTGTTTATTTCCTGAAGCCGGCTGGCGTGCACGAAACACACGATGCCTTTGCTTTATGGTTGCAATCCAACCTGAAAAATAGCAGTAATGCCGGTGTTGCGGATCAGATCCGTGGACTCTCATCCTCTCAAGAAGGTTTCGAGACCGTTGTACGGCAAGCTTCTGCCCTTGTAACGGCCCACGCCGAAGATTTTGAATTACCGGTCAGAGATGGGTCTCAGGATGAAAATGAAGTGTATCAATTGTTGATCAAAGAGTGGAATTCCTATCAGGAATCCTCCTCTGGTATGGCTAAAGCCGTAATCATCAAACAGGCTCAACCCTATTCTCTGATCCCTGCAGATGGATATGCACCATACGGAAAAACTACGGTAGTATACTCTAAAGATGAACCCATCGCTGCAGAAGTCGGGACTCAAAGTAACCCCGAGCCTGCTGCCAACTACCACCTCTCTCCTTTTACCAGTGGAACGGCTATAAACGCTCCTTAGCGACCAACGACTTTTCTTCTTATTTGGCAATGGGACCTTAAGATGTGGTTCTGATGCTATTCTGATCCGTTTCATATTTTTAAACGGATCCGATCATTTTTCAAAACATCCAAAACAACAAATTACTTAATAAATCATATTACCATGCAAGGAAACGGATTTAAAATTGGTACGATAGTGGCTTTTTTAGCCCTTACCATCTACTACCTGTACCCGACAGTACAGTATCAACTGGAGCAGAACTATATTGAGGATCTCAGTGCTTCTGAAGCGGCTCAATACACCGAAGAAAACGCTGAGAAACTTGAATACCTGCGTACGAATATGTTATCTCTGGGGCTTGACCTTCAGGGTGGAATGCACGTAACCCTTGAAGTGGGTGTACCCCAGCTTATCAGGGAACTGGCCGGCGAAAATGCTGACGAGTTATTAAACGACGTGATCGATGTGGCTGAACAACGTTCTATTGAAAATAACAGCGACTTCATTGACGAAATGGTTGCTGAGTTTGAATCAAGAGATCCTGATGCACGCCTGAGCCGTTATTACCGAAATGACGCTATGGACATCACCCGTCGCTCTACCAACGAAGAGATAGCCACTTTCCTGAAAACACAGCGACAGTCTGCCCTGGATCGTGCCATCGAAATTATCAGGACCCGTGTTGACCGTTATGGTGTAACCGAGCCTTCTATTGTGAAGCAGGGACAAAACCGTATTGTGGTTGAGCTTCCTGGTGTTGAGGACAAAGAACGTGTTCGTAATCTGCTTAAAGGAACGGCACGACTGGAATTCCGCCTGGCGGCCGATGCTGAAGAATTTCGTTCATTCGTAAATCAAACCTACGAATACTATGACTCCTTTGAGCAACCAACTGACACTGCTGACAGTGTTGTCAACAATCAATTCAATCCTCTGGATGAAGTACTTGTTCCGGCCCAAAGCCCATATCTGTTTGGCTATGCCACAGCTGAGGATACTTCGCGTGTAATGGATCTTCTGAGAAATGAAGACATTCAGCGTATGCTACCGCGTAACACTACGGTTATGTGGAGTGCGAATCCCCTGCCCGGACAAGCCGGAGAAGAACTTTATCAGCTCATCGGTGTAAGAACTCAGGTTGAACTGACCGGTGATGTGATCGAAGCAGCGAGTGTTCAATTTGATCCTGCCACCAACGTGCCAGAAGTTTCTATGAGCATGAATAGTGAAGGAGCCCGTAAATGGGGACGTATCACCGGTGCCAATATCGGGAAGCCCGTTGCCATTGTACTGGATGGTTTTGTTTTCTCTTATCCTAACGTACAAACCAAGATCTCCAATGGTCGATCATCCATTACCGGACTTGACGGTGTTAGTGAAGCGGAGGATCTGGTTAACATTCTGCTTTCAGGTGCCCTCCCCGCTCCTCTCGAGATCATGGAAGAGCGTACCGTTGGTGCTACCCTCGGTGCTGAATCCATTCAGGCCGGATTGAATTCCATTCTTGTAGGACTTGGGATCGTGGCCATCTTTATGATCGTTTATTACCGAACCGGTGGAGGTATTGCTGACCTGGCACTGCTGCTTAACATCATCTTTATTCTCGGTATTCTGGCTGCTTTCAAAGCCACACTGACTCTGCCGGGTATTGCCGGTATTGTACTGACCATTGGTATGGCGGTAGATGCCAACGTGCTGATCTTTGACCGTATCCGTGAAGAGCAGCGCACCGGAAAAACCATCAAGGCATCCATCGAAGCCGGTTATGCAAATGCCATGAGTGCCATTGTGGATGCCAACGTAACCACCTTCTTTGTTGCTATCATCCTGTTCAGTTTTGGAGTAGGACCTATCAAAGGTTTCGCCGTTACGCTGATGGCAGGTATTGTGGCTTCACTCTTCAGTGCCATCGTGATCACCCGAGTTGTGGTTGATTACCTGATACAAGCCAAGAAGAATGCAGTAAGCTTCGGTTAATTATCAAAAAGAAATTTAAAACGATTAAAAGACTAATATTATGAGATGGTTTGAAACACCAAGTATAGATTTTATTTCGAAGCACAAGGCTGCTTATATATTTTCCGCCGTGCTTTTCATCGCCTCCTTAGGGGCAATTTTAACGAAAGGACTCCAGTACGGAATTGACTTCCGAGGAGGTAAAGAATTCGTCCTCGATTTTGAGAACCCGATCAGTGTGGTTGAGCTGCGTTCAGACCTTTCTGAGCCGCTTGGCAGTACTCCGGAACTGAAACTTTTCGGTTCAGACAGTGAGATCCTCATTAGAACCGATAATGAGCAAGAGATGGCTGAAGTTCAGCAGATCATATCTTCTACGGTCAGGGAATTTCATCCCGATAACCCCTTCACCGTGGTAAAAACAGATGTGATCAGTCCCCGTTTTGCAGAAGACCTGAAATGGGGAGCTCTTCAGGCTGTGATCTATGCCATTGTGATCATCTTCATCTACATCCTGATTCGTTTCCGAAACTGGACCTTCTCGGCCGGTGCGGTAGCAGCTCTTGTGCATGATGTAGTGATCGTACTCGGTATATTCACCATACTGGGAGATTGGGTTCCATTCAGCTTGCAGATCGATCAGGCATTGATAGCCGCTTTCCTTACCATTGTGGGTTACTCCCTCAACGATACCGTGGTTGTATTTGACCGTATCAGGGAGAATTCAAACGTTCATAAAGGGATGGATTTCATGCCGATGGTAAACAAGAGTCTGAATGACACCTTAAGCCGTACGGTAATTACTTCTTTAACCACCTTGTTTGTGGTGCTTGTGCTGTTTATTTTCGGCGGAGAAGTGCTGAAAGGATTTTCTTTTGCACTGCTGATAGGAATCGTTTTGGGTACTTACAGCTCACTGTTTGTAGCCAGTTCTCTAGTGGTTGAATTAGAACAACGCACAAAAAAATCTTAAAATCTTAAAACAACAGGTAATTCTATGAGCTTTAATACATCAGAACGCTACAACAGCGTTGTTATCGAATTTAAGGGAAATGTAATGGGTGGCCCTGATGCGGTTAGTCTGAACGAAAAACTGCACGAACTCATCGATGCCGGTAAGACCAATGTTGTAGTTGATCTTGGTAAAGTTAAATTCATGAATTCATCCGGTCTCGGTATGCTTATTGGCGGCCTTACCACCATGCGTAAAGCGGGTGGGGATCTTAGGATCGCCAATGCAACCGATAAGATCGAAAGCCTGTTGGTTGTCACCAAATTGATCACGGTCTTCAAGCACTACAAATCAGTGGAAGAAGCCGCCGAATCATTTGACGATTAATATTTGATTTAATTCTATAACTGATAAGGGGTGTTTGGCACCCCTTTTTTATTGATTTACTTATGAGTACAAGAGTTGTAATTGGTGCCCAGTGGGGCGATGAAGGTAAAGGTAAGATCGTTGATCTACTCAGTTCTGAATCGGACTTTGTGGTTCGTTTTCAGGGAGGGGCCAACGCCGGACATACCCTCAAATTTGATGACAAAAAAGTCGTCCTCCACCTCATCCCATCCGGAATTTTTAATGGGGATGCCGATTGTGTGATCGGTAATGGTGTGGTCATAGACCCTGTGGCCCTGGTTGAAGAGATCAAAGGGGTTCAGGAAATGGGATTCAGCCTGGAAGGCCGGTTTTTCATTAGTCAGACCGCCCATGTGATCCTTCCCTACCATAAACTGCTGGATCAGCTGAAAGAAAAACGCCGTGGCGGAGATGCGATCGGAACCACC
>JAASTO010000236.1 GCA_021767245.1 Balneolaceae bacterium | reverse complement strand
CAGGCTGATGAGGAGATCCCTTATAAATATCCCTGGCCAACGAATCTTCATGCCCGCCTGGTCGATAATTTAAACCGTGCCGGCGCCAGAGTCATTGCCTTCGATGTTATTTTTGATAATCCGGATACCTATGGCTCCGAGAACGATTCATTGTTTGCGGTTTCACTTAAGAGGCATGGAAATGTAATTCTTGGAGGTGAATTGCAGACCGAACAAACCAATGTATCTGAATTGATATCACCCCTTTTTCCAAATTCTGTTCTGCTGAATTCGAATCCAAATAAACCGGGATTGGTCAGGGTGTTTCCCGATCTGGATGGAGCGGTTCGCACTTACAACTTTGGCCATACCCACAGAGAAGAGCATTATTACAGGTTTGGCGTAGAAGTCGTAAGAAAATACAAAGAGATTTCCTATGACGAGGTGGATGATATTGATCCGGAAAACCGTTCAGAATTCTTTTCCTTAGGCCCGTTTCAGGTTCCAAAAGATCGTGCCAATTCCTTTCTGATCAACTACTATGGTCCTGAAGGCATCTTTCCTGAAGTATCGTTCGAGGAAGTTATTGACGACTCTTCCTATACCACCGTTTTTGAATCAGAGTTGGGAGCTTCTGTTAACAGTTTTGACGATCCCGAGTTTGGGCATCTTGAGGCGGGAACGTTCAAGGATAAGATCGTTCTTGTGGGCGCTACCATGCCGTTGTTGAAAGATTTTTATGCTACTCCTTTTGCAAACGAAGGTAATAACGACCGCCCCGGGTACCAGATACATGCCAATGCCATTCAAACCATTCTGGATAACAATTACTTATCCCGATTCAATAACTGGTACACATTGCTCATCATGGTTTTGTTTTGTGTGATCCTGGGATTTGTGAACCGGTATTTTAATGCCGTTTCCGGATTTGTGCTCGCCCTGATCCTGGCCGGAGCTTTCTTTGGTGTCAGTTATTGGGCCTTTGTTTCATTCAACATCATAATGATGCTCACCGGCCCCATCCTTGCTTTGGCCATAACTCAAAGTGGGATGGTTGGCTATGAATATTATATGGAGCAGAAAGAGAAAAGAAGGATCAAAGGGATGTTTTCGTCCTACGTATCCCCGGAACTTGTGGATCAAATGATAAACTCCGGCGAAGAGCCCAAACTGGGTGGAAATGAAGTGTATATCACCGCATTTTTTAGTGATATCGTTTCTTTTTCAACCTTTTCAGAACAATTAAGGCCGGATCAATTGGTGAAGCTTATCAATGAATATCTGGATGCGATGACGGGCATCATCAACAAACAGGAAGGCACGCTGGATAAATATATTGGCGATGCCATTGTTTCCTTTTTTGGGGCTCCCGTCGAAACGGATGGTCATGCCCATAAAGCCTGTAAAACGGCATGCCTGATGCACCTTGAACTGAAGAAGCTAACCCAAAAGTGGGAAAATGAAGGCTGGCCGGACCTGGTGGTGAATATGAGGCAGCGCATTGGTATCAATACGGGGTTGATGATCACCGGGAATATGGGATCCTCAAAACGGTTCAACTATACCATGATGGGAGATAACGTGAATCTGGCGGCCCGATGTGAAAGCGGGGCTCAGTTCTATGGTGTGGAAACCATGGTAACGGAATCGACCAAACAGGAAGCGGAGTCTTATCAGGATGATCTCATTTTCAGAAAGCTGGATCAGATCGTGGTGAAGGGTAAAACGAAGCCCGTGAATGTTTATGAACTGACGGGATCAAAAGAGCATGTATCAGTGGATCTTCTTGAAAGGAATCGACTATTTGAAGAAGGATTGAATGCCTACTTCGATCGCGATTGGAACAGAGCGATCTCGTTATTCAAACGATCATCGGAGTTAGAATTGAATGAACACAATCCATCCGGGGTATTTATACAACGTTGTGAGGAGATGAGAAAAGATCCGCCACAGGAGAACTGGAAAGGTGTATTTGTGATGGAGCAGAAATAGAATAAAAAATGCGGAGAGAGAGGGATTCGAACCCTCGATACCTCGTTGGAGGTATACTCCCTTAGCAGGGGAGCGCTTTCAGCCACTCAGCCATCTCTCCGTTTTTTGGAGGGCAACAAATATAGCGAGCTTTGGGTACTAATAGCAACCTTTTCCGGGCAATTCCTGAAGATGATTTCAAAACCCTTATAAGTGACCAGAACCGGAATTTTTTTGATCAGCCTTCGTCGTCAATAACGTAGATCTGCGAGAGGTTACGTCCTTCCTGAGCATAGTCTAATCCGTATCCTAAAACGAATGCTTCAGGGATCTCAAAGCCAACGTAATCGAGTTGGACATCGTGTCTGGTGGCTTCTTTCTTATGCAATAAGGTGCACACTGAAACGGACGCGGGGTTGTTTTCCTTGATGCGCTTGACCATATAATTCATGGACAGCCCGGTATCAACGATATCTTCTACAAGAATGACGTGCCGGCCTTCGATCTTGGCATCGATATGCTTGAGTTCGGTTACCTGACCGGAAGAGACTTTTTCATCTCCATAACTGCTCAATTTCATAAAATCGACCTCACAAGGGATGCTTACGTGGCGCATCAGGTCGGCCAGAAAGATAAAGGCACCGTTCAGGATCCCGATAAAGATCGGCTTTTTCCCTTCGAAATCTTTATCCAGTTTACTGCCAAGCTGATTCATCCGCTCATCGATCTGTTCCTTGGTGATGTAGAGTTTGAAGGTTTCCCCGTTGCAGGTTACGGTATCAGGTTGGTAAAACTTGGAACTCATGGTGTCTGAAAATTAATGGTCAAAAAGGTTTCGGTGGTGTCTTCGCATTTCACTAGTTCTGAGATCAAGCCCAATTCTCCAATATCGGCATTCTCAGGATAAATAATGGCGTAAATAGTACTATCTGATCCGCACAATACCAAAGCTTTTTCCCGTAAAATTGTGGGGATCTTACGATTGGTAAGATGATCGGATACGTTTTGTGACCCCGTCATTCCTAGTGGCTGAATGGCATCACCGGGCTCCCATACCCGGATCTCAAGTGGCCACTTTACTTTGGATGTATCCATGCGAAGGTTCGGAGACTTAGGTTCCTGTTCGGAGAATTTGAGCGTAAAAAAAGCGATCTCAAACCCGGATTCAACCTCATCTTTTTCAATGAAATGAGATCCGGAAGAGTCCTCTTTAGTATCTCCATGAAGCCGAAGAAGGTCACGGTCGCGCGTCAGTTTGAGCGTGCCAAATGGAATACTTCTTCCGGTCTGCAATGAACTGATGTTAGATAGATCGAGGAGCTGCTGTTTTGAATAGGAACCCTCAAGGCCGTGATCATCCAGAAATTTTTTCAAAACTGCACGCTTCAGTTCGGGTTCAAGTTCTTGCAGTTTATGGATGTTGAGAAACCGATCACCGGACATGCTTTTCAGTACAAGATCAACCGCCGAAGTGTAAGCCGATCCAAAGTCGCCGAGGTCGAGCAAGTTTTGTTGCCACCCCGGGAAAAATCGATCCATCTTAGATGAGAGCTCGTTTCGAATGAAGTTGCGGGCAAAATCAGATTCAAGGTTACTTTCATCCGTTCTGTAGGGGATTGCTTCAGATTCACAAAATGTCAGGATCTGGTCCTTGTCAAATGGCAATAACGGTCGCAGTATCTCACCGTCCCAATCCTGCATTCCCTGCCATGCGGTAGGGGCACTGCCGCGAAGGATCTTCTGGAAAATGGTTTCCACCTGATCATCTTTGTGATGAGCGGTAATGATAGCAGCAGCATTCAGATCCTTTTTGAAATCCCGAAAGAACTGATAACGTTGTTCACGCGCCCAGTTTTGAAAGTTTTGATTGTTAGCTTCTGAGGGATCAGGTGAAACGGAGCAACTTTCAAATCCCCACGAAAAAGCCATTTGTTCCACGAGCTCCTGATCTTTATCAGAGGCGGTTCCTCGCTTT
>JAASTO010000049.1 GCA_021767245.1 Balneolaceae bacterium | reverse complement strand
TCATCCATAGATGCTGCATAGCTCAAACGGATGCCGTTCGGTTCACCAAAGGCATCACCGGGGACAAGGGCCAGTCCGAACTCATCCAGGAGGTAGAGGCAAAGGTCGGTGGAGGACTCAATGGTCGAGCCATCGGGCTTGTTTTTTCCGATATAGTAAGAGATATCCGGGAATACATAGAACGCTCCGCCCGGGGTAAAGCAGCTCACACCTTCAATGTTATTCAGGGCTTCAACCAGATAATCGCGGCGTTTTTTGAATTGTTCGCGCATGGCGATCACATCATCAAGATTGCCTTTATACGCCGCTTCTCCGGCTTTTTGTGAAATAGATGAAGGGGCCGAGGTTTCCTGACTTTGGATCTTGGACACAGCACTCACGATCTCATTATTGGCAGCGAGATACCCAAGTCGCCACCCGGTCATGGCAAAGCCTTTTGAAAATCCGTTGATGAGAACCACCCGGTCTTTCAGTTCCGGTGCTGCGTTTAAGATACTCACATGATCTCCGTCAAAAACAATGTATTCGTAGATCTCATCAGAGATAATATAAACCTGAGGGTGTTTCTTCAGGACCTCTGCGAGGGCCCTCAATTCTTCTTTTGTGTACTGAGCACCGGTCGGGTTAGAAGGTGAGCACAGGATGATCGCCTTGGTCTTGTCCGTGATCGCTTCCTCAAGCTGATCCGGGGTTAGTTTAAAATTGTTCTCAAAAGACGTTCTGACGGTCACCGAAGTGCCTTCTGCCAATCGTACCATCTCGGGGTAGGAGACCCAGTAGGGAGCGGGAATGATGACTTCATCACCCGGATCAACCAGTGCCAGAATACTAAAGCCAACGGATTGTTTGGCTCCATTGGAGCAAATGATCTGAGATGGATCATAATCCAGTCCGTTATCCCTTTTTAGCTTTTGGCAGATAGCTTCACGCAATTCCGGGGTGCCGGGATTCATCGTGTACCCATGAAACCCATCATTAATAGCCTTGATAGCAGCATCACAAATATGTTTGGGGGTTTTAAAGTCGGGTTCCCCGGCACTGAGTGATACGATCGATTTACCCTGTCTTTTCAGTTCCTTGGCTCTGCCGGTTACTTTTAGAGTTGCAGAAGGCTGTAGTTGTTGTGCTCGTTTTGAGATCATGTCGTACTGTAAATTAAAAGTGTTTGGTGTGAATGATACTTGAACCCTGAATGAGAGATTAAATGGAAATAATGTAGAGTTAATTCAATTTAGATATCCTCTGGTGCCTGATCCTTCATTCATTACGAAATTTATTTTTAAGGGCTTTGGCAACAACTTCCGGAACAAACGAACTGAGGTCACCGTCCCAATAGGCTACTTCTTTGACAATGGAAGCAGATATAAAGGTAAATTCTTCATCCGGCATCAGGAATACCGTATCCACTTCCGGCGCCAAACGCTTGTTGGTTAACGCCATCCTGAATTCGTATTCAAAATCAGAGATCTGACGTACTCCTCTTACCAGGGTGTCTGCGTTCATCTTTTGGGCGTGGTCGACCAAAAGTCCCGTAAACTGATTGACCGTCACATTTTTTGCCCATTCTTTGCCTGAAATGCATTCATTGATCAGCTCAACGCGTTCCTCTCCACTGAATACGGCATCCTTTTTATTATTAACGGCAACCGTCACAATAACCTTCTCGAACAATCTTGTAGCCCGCTTTAGGATATCAAGGTGGCCATTGGTTATCGGATCAAAAGAACCGGGGTAGAGGGCAATTGTTTTCATAATCTGTATTTTATTTAGAATCTACCGGATGCTTTTGAAAGATGCTAACGATCGTGCGGCCATAGGCTTTTGAGAACGTGCAGTTTGGGTGATCCGAGAAGTCTTTATATTTGTCATGTTCCAGCATCAACCAGCCTTCCTCAGTCAGCCAGTTCTCTGAGAGGATCTGCTCAATGATCTCATCCATGAAAGGGTAGTCGTATGGCGGATCACAAAATATAAAATGATGAGGCGTGGCCATTCCGCTCAGAAATTTTTGAACATCCGAGCAAACGACCCGCATTTGCCTGTCGATCCCAAATTCTTTGGCTGTTTTTTCGATCTGTTTTACATTCTGTGCGTCGCGTTCAACGGCTGTAACATGCTTTGCTCCCCTTGAAATAGCCTCAAACCCCAGGTTTCCGGATCCTGCAAACAGGTCCAGTATAATAGTTCCTTCCATAAACACCCGGGCTTCGATCAGATTAAAGATGCTTTCTTTGGTTCTGTCGGTGGTAGGGCGTACATCCAGGCCTTTGGGAATAGTAAATTGCCGACCTTTTAATTTTCCTGTAATGATCCGCATGACGGAGGGATTGATTTAAGTTATAAATGTCAGTTATGAACAGTCGCAATTTAACATTTATAACGGAGCATTAAATATCTCAGATCAAAAATCGAGACTGAGTAAAATAGCCGGAAATGCGGCCGTTAGGTCAAATCCGTAGGTTTCTTCTTCGGCCTTGACCCCAATACTCTCAAGGGAGTTTAATTTTAAGACCTCGGCTGAATCATCCCAAAAACCCTGAAGGGCCTGCTCTATATCGTGAGTGTCTATTCCAAACAGATAAATAGTTTCATGCAGTCCTCTCAACCAGCTTGAATTTTTGGCATATTGAAGCCAATGATAAGGCAGGTCTTCCGGCTGATCAAAGGAGAGATAAGTGGCTGCTCTGAATTTACCGAGCAAATAAGATGTAATGGAGATCACGTTCTTATGGCAGCCGATCATTAAAAAAGATCCGCCCGGTTTTGCAAACCCCGACCATTTTTGGGCCATCTCAAAATCACTGCTGAATTCGGTCGTGGCCACTTCTTTGGTCAGCTTATTAAAGCCTTCCATGAGATTTCGTCTTCTCACAGAGAGAAATTTATATTCGTTGTTATGCAGGGAATGCCAGGTGGGTTCCAGCTCTTCTCGCTCAACGCCTTTCATCAGTATAGAAAGGTGGTCCTCACGTTCATCGGCGTTATCATACACTACTTTCGGAAAAACACTCCAGCACTCATGTGCGGGATGGGTAAGGGCCCGAACCGATTTTATGTTATGGTCTGCCCGGAATTGTTCAAAAGTGGTGAGTACATGAGAAAAGTTGGGATCCTGCTGGCGGGTAATGGCATCGATCACATTAAAATTATAGTCAAATGAGCCGATACGAAAAAGGTGCTTGTCTTTATTCGGATCGTTGATGGAATAGAACAAACGATCGGAAAAAAAACAAACACCTAAATTTGCAGGTTGGTCACCCATTAATTCCAGTTTGGAGCATTACGCATGGTCGTACGTTCAAGGCTACCAATGGCATCATCAGATCCCGGATCTGTCAACAGATAGATCTGCGGACGCAAAGTATCATTGAGAGTGTACTCAAATTTCGGATATGGAGGTCGCGGAGAATATACCAGAGAATCCGGGTTGAATACATCAAAAGTAGACCCAAACAGAGAATCGCCCATAGCGATCATCATAGAATCTGTTTTGAGGAATTGAACCAAACTGTCTAATCCTCCTTCTGTTGGAGGGAAAGTTTCATGAACTGACTCATACTGAATCAATGCATCTTTAGTGTCAACTAAGCGCTGGCGAACTTTTTCAGTCATCGCCTCTCGCTCTTTTACTTCTTGATAAGGAGTGATCAAGGAATCATATAACCAATAGGTAAGCCCAATAATTATTATTCCAAGTACAATAGTCAGGATCGTGTTACGCGTTTCAATTTTCATGTGAAAAGCAAATGAGTTAGATAATTTAGTTTAATTCCCAAGAATTTTTGGAGAAAGAAAATACATGCACACCCATAGATATGCAACTTTACAGAGCATTCAAAAAATATGAATTTATTATTCTTTGGATGCCCTTATTTTAGACTTTTAACATTAAAATTAAAAACCCGCTTTCATTGAACCGGCAAATACTTAGACTGGCTATTCCGAATATAATAAGTAATCTGTCGGTACCGCTGCTTGGGGCTATTGATACGGCCGTTGTAGGGCGACTTGAGCACGTATACTATCTGGGAGCCATTGCGGTAGGTAGCATAATCTTTGATTTTATTTTCTGGGGCTTTGGTTTTTTGAGAATGGGAACCACGGGAATGGTGGCTCAGGCCTATGGAGCGGGTCATGATCGCCAAACAAAGGTCATTCTGATGCGAGTGCTTTTGGTGGCCGTTGTAAGCAGTGTCGTTATTTTACTGCTTCAATATCCGCTCATAGAAGTATCTCTGGCCATTGTTGAAGCCTCCCCGGAAGTAGAAGAATATACCCGATTGTACTACCATATCCGGATCTTTGCAGCACCGGCCACGCTGGCTCTATTTGGACTGAATGGTTGGTTTTTGGGTATGCAAAATTCAACCTATCCCATGATCGTGACCATATTCTTAAATATTGTAAATATTGTTCTGAATCTGATTTTTGTGTTCCGGTTCAACATGACGGTTGATGGGGTAGCTACCGGAAGTTTGATCGCCAGTTTCCTGGCATTGGGTTTGGCTATTACACTTTACAAGAAGAAATACGGGGGCATTAAGCTGAATATAAGTTGGGGAGAGCTGGTCGAGACTTCAGAGTTGAAGAAGTTTTTCTCAGTCAACAGTGATATCGTGATCCGCACCCTGTGCCTGATATTTTCTTATGCCTTTTTCACGGCAAAATCTGCAGAAATGGGAGATGTGGTGCTGGCTGCTAACACGATCCTGTTGCAAATGTGGTACATCAGTTCGTATGGAACCGATGGCTTTGCTTATGCCGCTGAAAGCCTGGTTGGCCGTTTTAAGGGAGCCGGTGATAAAGAAAGTCTAAAACTGGCGGTAAAAGCCAATATGCTTTGGGGGCTTGGACTTGGACTGTTTGGAACCATCACCTATGCCACTTTTGATGCTGAAATTCTGGCTCTGTTCACCGACAAGGATGCGGTGATCTCAGTAGCATTGACGGTTGTTATCTGGCTCATTGTGGCACCTGTCGTTAACAGTGTTTGTTTTATATGGGATGGAGTTTATATAGGAGCCACGGCCACAGCTGCCATGAGAAACTCTATGCTGATAGCTACCGTCCTGGTATTTGTGCCGGTATATTATATCAGTGAACCGTTTGCGGGAGTACATGCGTTATGGATGGCGATGACGGCTTTTATGATAGCCCGAGGGGTGATATTGACCCTGTATGCTCCAAGCCGAATATTAAACAGCTAAACCAACTGATATGATCAGATCGCTTAGAAAAGCATGGCAGGTGACCTATCTGACATTCGACTCTTTTGTAAAAGACAATTGTTTTCAGTTCAGTGCGGCCACGGCCTTCTATTCTTTGTTCTCGCTGGCTCCGATAGTGGTTATATCAGTGTATGTGGCCGGACTCTTTTTTGGAAGCGAAAGTGCCATGGCAGAGCTGAGGGAATTCTTGATAAACAATATTGGGGAAGAAAGCAGCAAGGGGGTTATGACTCTCGCGGAAACCGTACAAACCAATGATGAAAGTCTATTATATCTGATCCTGAGCATTGTATTTTTGATCATTTCGTCGACGAGTATGCTGGTGCAGCTGCAATATTCGTTCAATCAGATCTTCAAAGTGAAGCCAATGCCTGAAGTAGGGGTATTTAAAGTGTTCAGAGACAGGGCATTGGCATTTGGAATGATCATGCTGATGGGTGCAGTAATGATCTTATCCCTGATCGTTGATTCTGTTATGACCGCTTTATTAAATATCGTACCGATTGAAGCATTGACCGAGCAAGTGATACTGATTGGTGCTGTTGGTAATGGGTTTTCGATCATGATGATCCTGTTCGCCATCATGGTGATGTTTTATATCCTGCCGGATGTTCGGTTGCCACGGGGACCATTGTTCTGGGGCAGTTTTATTACAACCTTACTGCTGGTGTTCGGGAAATTCCTTGTCGGTATGGTGATTGGTAACAGTTCACTCACTCAGTTATCCGGGGCTTCTTCTTCAGTGATTATTTTAATGTTGTGGGTTTACTATTCGGGTATTATCATCTTCTTTGGGATCGAGTTGGTTAAAGTGTTGGCCAAGTCATCAGAAGGGTCTATTGAAGCAGGTAAATATGCCCATAAAGTGGAAGTGGTTGAGCTGGAAACTAAAAAATGAAATCAGGTATGAAACAGATCTTATTGTTACGACATGCAAAATCCAGCTGGGACGAACCGGGGTTAAGTGATTTTGAGAGGCCGTTAGCTGAACGTGGATTGAATGATGCACCGCGAATGGGGCAGTTTGTTCGAGAGATCGGGTATCAACCGACAGTTATATATAGTTCGCCTGCCAAAAGAGCGGTTCAAACCACGAAGTTGTTTTCAGAGTCGGCAGAGATGAGCGAAGATCAAATTCAGTGGAATGAGGATCTGTACTATGGCTCAATGAAAGACTACATAGAGCAAATACAAGCCGCCTCTGATGAACACGAACGCCTCATGCTGGTCGGCCATAACCCCATCATTGAAAATGCAGCCGGCATGCTGGCCGGTTCAGAACACAAGATCGCAGTAAGAATGCCAACCGCCGCCCTCGTGTGCCTGGAAAGCTTTGCGAATTCATGGAGGGAGGTCATGCAGGGCACCTGTCAGATAAAATGGATGATGATCCCGAAAATTTTAAGAATATAGATGCAAGTTTTTAGGTGTTAGGTTTTAGGCTTACCTCTAATACCTAACACCTCACGAATAAAACCTGTCACCTAAAATGGCACATTTTGTACACTATTTGTTATATTGGCACAGCTAAAAAATTAAACCCAATCATTTACAGCAGATGCAATACCAACAAAACTTTTTTTACCTCTGCAAAACCCCATTAAGCGCGGAAGGCCCTGAGCATGTTGAGATAATTACCCGGGCAGAAGACAGTGAAGATTTCCCGCGTGTATTCAAGGAGTTTGAAGAGCTTCGGTCTCATGCTTTTAATGATGACAAGATCTACAGTGTGGTACGAGCCGATGATATTTATGAGTTGGTTCGCACCAATACTGAAAAAAGTGCAAAAGAACTGGCTTACGAAAAAGCCGAACAGGAGATCATAACCAACCTTCAGCACCGTGTTATGCAAGATGGCGATGCCAATGCTAAAGGGATACTGAAAGAAGTGTACGGCGTAGAAGAGTAAGTTCTTTACATTTACCGAGTTTTAGATCAACCCCGTGTTTAATAAAAGCATGGGGTTTTTTATGATCGAAAGTTTCTATAATGTTTATTATAAATCTATGCTAATAAGCACTTAAGTATTGGAATGATTCAGGTCTCAGCGTGTTTTAATAACTGAATATTAAAAGAAAGAATACAAGTTATGAGCGTTGACACACTAAACGGAGTTGAGACTATGAAAGTTAACATTGGAATTTCCGAAGAACACAGAGAGAAGATAGCTGAGGGATTATCCAAGGTATTGGCGGATTCCTATCTGCTGTATTTAAAGACGCACAATTACCATTGGAATGTGACCGGCGAGTTATTCCATCAACTTCACGAGCAGTTTGAGGAACAATACACTGAATTGGCTGAAGCTATTGATGAGATCGCTGAACGTATCAGAGCATTGGGTTTCAGAGCGCCGGGTACGTTCAAGGAATTCAATGAGATTACTTCAATAGAGGAGGATACCGACCGGCCCAAAGCTCTCGAAATGGTACGTCGGTTGACAGCGGCTAATGAGCAGGTCATAAGAACTGCACGCGAGGCTTTAAAACCGGCGAATGAAGCTGAAGATGAAGCCACTATTGACCTCCTGACCGAGCGACTTACCATTCATTCCAAAACGGCATGGATGCTCAGAAGTCACTTAGAAGAATAACCATCCCTGATTAGTGGTTGCTTAGAACAGGGAATTCCAACCCTTCTAAGTGATCACTAATTTTTTTCACTAAGAATTATCTCAAACTCAAAAAATAAGTAGGTGAATTATTATGAATGACCTGACCATAAAAGGAAACTGGAACGAATTGAAAGGTAAACTCAAACAAAAGTACTCTGAACTAACCGATGATGACCTGATCTTTACGGAAGGCAAAGAAGATGAACTCTTCGGTCGCCTGCAGAAGAAATTGGGTAAAACCAAAGATGAGATCAAAAAAGAATTAGCAGATCTTTAAGAGCAATTTTAGACTTAAAAAAAGGAGGCTTGGGCCTCCTTTTTTTATGAGAAAATGTTATAAAAATTGTTCATATTAAGTGAATTAACCAATTAACTAACAAGGGTATACAGATAATGGATAATTTCAATATTTCACCTGAAGTTCTAATTAATATTGTGACGACATACGGCCCAAAACTGTTAGCGGCTATTGTCACACTGATCGTAGGTCTTTGGATCGTAAAATTAATAGTTAAGGGAGTAGGAAAGGGGTTAGACAAAAGCAATGTGGATGTAGCCCTGAAATCATTCCTCAAGAGTCTTGTGTCAATATTACTGAAGGTGATGGTGTATATCACAGCACTTGGCATGCTGGGTATCGAGATGACTTCCTTCATCGCCGTATTGGGTGCTGCCGGTTTGGCCGTAGGTTTAGCCTTACAGGGTAGCCTCGCAAACTTTGCCGGAGGTGTTTTGATCTTGTTCTTCAAACCATTCAAAGTTGGAGATTTTATCGAAGGATCTGGTCATTCGGGAACGGTTGAAAAGATAGATATTTTGCATACAGGGCTTAAAACCCCTCATAACCAAACGATCATTATCCCAAATGGACAGATCGCTAATTCCTCCATCACCAATTACTCAGCAAAGGATACACGCCGGGCAGATCTTTCTATCGGTGTGAGCTATGATACCGATATCAAGCAAGCCCGTGAGGTGATCCTCAGAGTATTAAACACGGATGAACGAACATTAAAAGAGCCGGCAGAACCTGTGGTAGTTTTGACGAACCTTGGTGACAGTTCTCTCGATCTTTCTGCCCGTGCATGGACAACAACTGACGATTACTGGGATTATTTTTTCCAGAATCTCGAAAAGATCAAGGAGGAACTTGATAAGGAAGGTATTGAAATGCCATTCCCGCAGAGAGATGTTCATCTGTTTCAGGAGAAATAGATCATAGTTTCACATACGAATTCGTAAAAAAAGGTGCATGAACGTGCACCTTTTTTTATGTGCTTAATCTTATGGACATCTGATTCCAGAGCCATACGATTAATTTTGGGTAGATTTCCCTTTCAATTGCCAAAGAACGGGCAGATATATTATCTTCACTAAAATAAATAGAAGGCTTAGAGCCGTAAATCAAAAAGAACTACGAGGAAAGGAAGGTTACTGTGGAGAACCTGGAGCAAAACAATACCGATTCTGAAAAGAAAGAAGAAATCACTGCTGAAGAAAAAGATCAGGTAGTTGAATCCGAACAACCTGAATCAGAATCAGCTTCTGATTCAACTGAAGAGCATAAATCAGAGAAATCGACAGCAGAAGAAATAACAGCTGAAGATGTTATTGAGGAAGCAGATGAAATCGCTGAAACTGCATCTGAAGAACCGAATACAGAGGAAAGTTCAGATACTGCGGATGAAACTACTGAGGAATCTGAACCTGAAGTAGCAGAAGCCACGGAAGAGTCTGAAGAGGATGCGGGTGAAGATGAAGAATCGGCTGAGGTATTTTATTCAGACATCGTAGATAGAGCCAAAGAACTAGTTGAGCAAACCGACTGGGCTTTTGTGACTACCGAACTGGCAAATCTGGCTCAAAATATTACCGAGGGTCCTGAGTCTGCCAGTGAAAAGGTAAAGTCACTAATAGGGGAATTTGAAGAACTTCGGGAAAACTTTGAAGAAAAGAAGCGGGCTCATTACGAAGAACTGAATCGTAAAAAGGAAGAAAACCTTGCCCGTAAAAAGGAGCTTTTAAAATCGCTTTCTGACATTGTAAATGAAGAGAATTGGACGGCCACCAAAGAGGTAGGAAAGATCAAGGGGCAGTGGGAGTCCATTAAGCTTTTGCCACAGGGTGAAGGTGAAACGCTGGATGAGCGCTTCAAGGAACTCATGGATGAGTTTGAAGATCACAAAGTGGATCGCCTCGTTAAGAAACTGCAGAAAGAAGAAGAGAACCTGGAGCTGAAGCTGCTGCTGTTAGATAAGATGGATGCTTTGGTTAAGAAACTCGAGGATGAAAGTCCTGATTTTGAAGAACTGGAGGATGAGTTTAACAAATTGATCTCCCAATGGAGAAAAGTTGGCCGCGTACCGTCCGATAAGAATCAGCCTCTGTGGGATCGGTTCAACAAGGTGCAGGATACGTTCAATGAGATCCGGTTCAAGGTTGATAAGACGTACCGGGAAGTGATCGAGAAAGCGCTCGAGAAAAAGAAAAAGCTGGTGAAAGAAGCTGAAGCCCTGGTTGATCAGGAAAACATCGCCAAGGCAGCCCGAAAGGTTAATAAGCTTCATAAGGCCTGGAAAAAAGCCGGTAATCTTCCTCAAAAAGATGAAAATGAGATGTGGGAGAAATTTAAGGCAGCTACGGATAAATTCAATGAAGTGAAGTCCGATAATCTTGATCTTCTGAGAGAGCAGGAAGAAGAGAATCTTGAGAAGAAATTTAAGCTGATCGAGAAAGCCAACGAAGTCAAGGAAACCGATGACTTTGACAAAGGCCATCAGACCATGCAGAGCCTTATGGGACAGTGGAAGAAGATCGGGCCGGTTCCACGCAAAAAATCATCCAAGATCTGGAAGCAGTTCAAGGGAGCCATGGATGAATTTTATGACCGGCGCCGAGAAGCTTTTAAGGGGCAGCGTAAAGATCAGAAGGAAAATCTTGCTAAAAAGGAAGAGATCCTTGAAAAGCTCAGAGAACTGGGTGAGCATGAGGATCCGGCACTGGCGGTTCAGGAAGCCAAAGAGTTACAGCAGCAATTCAAGGATATTGGATATGTGCCTATCAAGATGAAGAACAAGATCTGGAAGCAATACCGGGAAGCTTGTGATGTGATCTACGACCGTTACAGAGCCCTGGGGTCAGATCTTGGAATGGAGAAAAAACTTGCCAATCAGGGTATCGATCCGGATACCAGAAAGGATATCATCAAATTTCAGAAAGAACGCGATAAACTGAAGAAAGATGTATCCCGACTGGAAAGTGAAATGATACAATATCAGGAAGCCAAGACCTACTTTAAGCCAACCAACCGCGGAAATGCCCTTCTGGATGAAATTCAGGAAAAAATTGATAAAGCAGAGAAAGCGATCGAGGAAAAACAGGATCGCATCATTGAGCTAAAAAAGGAGATCGACCAGTTAAAGCGATCTGCCGGCGATAGTGATGATGATGAGGGCCGGGATGAGGAAGAATAAATATTACTTTATTATAATGGGCATGATTTAATATTGGCTATATATTTGGTATACAAAATTTTATCATCCCGGAAGGACATCCCGGTCTAAAAATCAAGATCATTTGAACTCAAAACCCATTCAAATTAAACTCTGGGGAGTCAGAGGCTCTACACCATGCGCAAACGATGAAAACATGCGATATGGTGGCAATACGTCCTGTGTTCAGGTAGAAATACCCGGAGAGGATGCATTACTGGTATTTGACAGTGGAACGGGGTTCAGAAATCTGGGAAACGAGCTTCACGGTAACGGAGCGGGGCATAAAGGACGCGTGTTCATAACACATCCACACTGGGATCATTTGCAGGGCTTTCCATTCTTTAAGCCTTTTTATGATGTAGAAAATTCTTTCCGTATCTATATGCCACCAAACGGAGATATGGGGTGTCAGGAGATCTTACAGGGGCATATGTCCAATACCTTCTTTCCGGTGTCTATGGATATGCTGGAGGCGGATATCAACTGTATCACCACAGATCCTGAGCCCATAGATTTCGGATCTTATCAAGTGGAATATATGTGGGCAGTACATACCGTGCCCACTGCGATCTACAAGCTAACGGCAGGCAATTCTACCATTGTGTATGCTCCGGATAATGAGATCATGTTAGGTGACCGAAAGGACGTGCATGATTTTAGAAAGGAATTTATCTCTTATGTAAAAGGAGCGGATCTGTTATTACACGACTCTCAGTATAACAGAGAAGAATATAAAGACCGAAAAGGGTGGGGGCACTCAGCCTGGGAAGAAGTTGTAGAACTGGCTGAAGAAGCCGGAGTTAAAAGATTGTGCCTGATCCATCATGATCCTGATAAGGATGATGATACATTAGATGAGGTAAACCGGGAGGTTCAGAAAAGATATGCCTCAAAATTTGAACATATCGGTTTAGCAAAAGAAGGGCAGGTCATTTCTCTTGACCCGCCCGATCCTTTCCTGGCATTAGTTTAGAAATAATAACGGATACCAACCGCACCGTTACCGTCAAAATCAGTATCCGGTGCCAGATTTAAAATTGGTACTGCTTCTACAAAAAGGTCTATTTGTGAATCAGGAATGATATAATTTAGTCCAAATGGCACTCTTACTCCGATCTCAGACTCAGGATCACTAAAAGCCAATCGCCCCCCAATTCCATAATAGAAAGCAAGCGCGCCCTGATCGATATCACTGAACCATTTGTGTAACAGGTAGTCGGCGTGTAAATGCAGAGCATCATTATCGCCGATTGACCAGGCTACACCTACATCAAAGGCGTTGTTGGAATTATTCCATACCTTAACTGAGATACCGGTTGGTTCACCCAGCATGGCACCTATACCAACATTGCCGCCATTTCCATTAACCTGCGCATATGCACTCGGATGAGACAAAAGAGTAAATCCGGTAATAACAAATAGTAAACTGAGTAGTTTTATAAGTTTCATGTTTTGAGATTTAGTTAGTGTTTATATGTACTTAAAGGGAAATTAAGAAGAATGGTTTCATATTTAAGTAAAATAATTAGTTCTTAAGTGAACGTCTCGGTTAGTGTTTAAATGATAAAGGTAAGATTTGGGTTGAAACGAACGTCAATTACAAAAAACTATTAATTAAACTAAGTAACACTTATTCATGGATAAATCATACTACATTAAAGACGATTTGAAGAAATTTGGCGATATCACTGACTTTCAGGAGAAACTGGGTAAGAAGTTTTTTGAGTATTACGGAGAGGTCTTTGAAGAAGGAGCACTTTCAAAACGTGAAAAAGCACTGATCGCGCTGGCGGTCGCTCATACGGTTCAATGCCCTTATTGTATTGATGCCTATACAACTGACAGCCTGGAAAACGGAGCAAGTGAGGAACAAATGATGGAAGCGGTACACGTGTCGGCAGCCATTCGGGGAGGTTCTTCCCTGGTGCATGGCGTGCAGATGATGAATAAAGTGAAGGATGTTTCCATGTAAGTTGGCGGACCCAAAAATCACTGATGAATGTTTAAACTATTATTTCAATGAAGTCTCTTAAAGCAGAAACGCACGAACTATCAAAGCCTCATGTGCAGCTTGATATTATTAATAATCACAACGACAGGATCAAGTCACTTTCTAAATTCGAAGATAAACTGGATGGCATTGGTCTGTTCCCTCTAAGGCCAACAGGGATCGAGATCTTTCAGATGAACGTCGGATACATGTGTAACATGACCTGCAAACACTGCCACGTGGATGCAGGCCCCGACCGACAGGAGATCATGAGTAAAGAAACGTTTGAATACTGCCTGAAGGCGTTGAGGTCATCCGACATTCAAACTGTAGATCTTACCGGTGGGGCTCCTGAAATGAACCCGCATTTCAGGTGGTTTGTGGGGGAGGTGTCTAAGTTAGGTAAGCAGGTGATTGTAAGGTCTAATCTAACCATCCTGACCACAAACAAATTCAGTGACCTGCCGGAGTTTTTTAAGGAGCATGAGGTTGAGGTAACCTGTTCGCTGCCTTTTTACAGTAGATCCAGGACTGACCGACAGAGGGGGGAGGGAACGTACGACAAATCCATTGTTGCACTAAAAAGGCTGAATGAGATCGGTTATGGGAAAAAAGACACCGGGTTAAAGCTGAACCTGGTGTATAATCCTGTTGGGGCTTTTCTGCCGGGAGATCAGGAGGAGATCAAGCAGGAATTCAAAAAGGAGCTGAAGCGGAAACATGATATAGAGTTCAATGATCTCTTTACCATCACCAATTTGCCGATCAGCCGATTCCTGAATTTTCTGTTGATGTCCGGTAATCTGGAGGATTACATGGAGAAATTGGTGGAATCCTTTAATCCTTCAGCCGCTATGGGGGTGATGTGCCGTAATACCATTTCCGTTGGTTGGGATGGAAGTTTATATGACTGTGATTTCAATCAGATGCTGGAGATGGAAACCCATCAGGATAGTGTTCAGCATATCTGTGACTTTGACCTTGATAAGCTTAACAATAGAGAAATCCTGGTCAATCAGCACTGTTTTGGCTGTACGGCAGGAGCCGGAAGCAGCTGTGGCGGAGCAACCACTTGAACATTCAACATTGAATTTTGAAGTAAAGATAGGCAAGAAATAGTAAGGGCGTATCGCATACGCCCTTACTATTTCATTAGGCACATTTATATTAATTCTTAGATAGGTTATAATAAAAAAGCATTCATGGTCAGCATAATCATCCCCGTTTTTAATGAAGAGATGAATATTGGGAAGCTGATTGCTTATCTGAAAGAGAACACCGCTGCAGGCGAAGCCGAGTTTATAGTGGTTGATGGGGGTAGCCAAGATCAAACGGTGGCGGAGGCTGAAAAAGCCGGGGCTGCAGTGCACCAATCCCCTAAAAAAGGCCGGGCGCAGCAACTAAACTATGGGGCAAAGGTAGCGAAGGGTGAATGGTTGTATTTTTTGCACGCCGATTCCTTTCCTCCGGTTTCGTTCTTGAATGACATCCATAAGGCCATTGAGAGTGGTGCAGGTAGCGGGTGTTTTCGGTTAACTTTTGACCGTGACCACCCTGCGTTAAATTTCTATGCCTGGTTCACTAGATTTGACGTGGATCTATTTCGCTTTGGGGATCAAAGTCTGTTTGTAGAAAAAAAGGTCTTTAAAGATGTCAATGGGTTTGATGAAGCACTTGTGGTGATGGAAGATCAGGAGATCGTGAGACGGATAAAGAAGCGAACGCAGTTCCGAATTTTACCCAAATCGGTAACTACCTCAGCTCGCCGCTACGAAGAGATAGGAATCTTCAAATT
>JAASTO010000235.1 GCA_021767245.1 Balneolaceae bacterium | reverse complement strand
TGCTCGAAAATGAGAAGATGCATCGCTTCAACCGGTTCTTTTTACTGTTTGCCCTGGTTTTCGGGTTAACCGCTCCACTGATCTCTTTTGAAATTCAGCCTGAGCAATCCATCGCAGGTATACAGATGCAACAAGTGGAACGGATGGTGAATGCACCGGCCGAGGCGGTAAACCGATCGGTTCAACCCCTGATCACCCCAGAACAAGGCCTTTCGCCCGATTCTGAGATCACTTCAGATACCGTTAATAAATCAAACTGGTCGATTGGCGCCCCAGATGTAATACTTGCCCTATACGGATCCATCACTCTTTTTCTTTTGATCCGTTTTGTGGCCGGACTGATTCAAATTCGCAATAAGGTCAGAGCCGGAACCCGAAAAGAGTTAGAATATGCTACCCTGGTATTACTTGAAGAACCGATCACCCCTCAATCATTTCTGGATTACATATTCCTCGAAAAGCAACCGTTTGAGTCAGGTAATATTGAACCTGAGATCCTGGATCACGAATTCACGCATGTGCGCCAATTCCATTCATTTGATGTGTTATTGATCGAATTCCTGAAAGTCATATTCTGGTTCAACCCACTGATGTATCTGTACAAACATGCGATCCAGCTGAACCATGAATTTCTGGCGGATGAAGCGGTTGTGCGCGGTGGTTCATCCATAAGCGATTATCAGGAATTGCTCATGCGGGTCAGTTCCGGAACAAACTCCTTGAAGACCAGCAGCAGTATAAATTTCTCACTAACCAAAAAGCGGCTCAAAATGATGGGCAAAAAGATCTCCAAGATAAAAGTTGGTGCTGTTTGGCTTTTTGTTCTTCCATTATCTGTGGCCTTGATCATTGTTTTTTCAGCGCAAACAGACAAGTATCCTCAAACCATGAGTATGCAGGAGATATGGGATTCCATGCCTCCCACTACCTATTACGATGTTGAGTTGGAATCCGATGGGCCAACCGGTTTATATCACCCACTTGATGAGCGAACCGGTGTATTGATCGGTCCAAACGGAGAGCCCTATACCGGAGAACGAAATACGTTTAGTGTCGATACAGATTCAGTAATCCTAAAGGAAACCGTTCTTGATGGAAAAGTTGTACAAACTGTACATAATCTACATGACACTACCGGTACTCCATATAAATGGGTTACGATCCCTTCAATAGATGTAGAAGGAAATAAAGTAAGCACATATTATAGCGACCGGCTTACTGATAGTCTGGTTCTTAGTCTGAAAAAAATTGATACTGATTCGTTAATAACCACTAAAGCATGGCACCCTAATGGTCAGTTGGCATGGGAGTTCCAGATGAAGGTCCCTGGCGGAGGAAGGCACGGTTTGACCACTATATATGATGAGAATGGTGCTATTACAAAGCAGGAACTTTATGATAATGGCAAACTCATCGAAACGATCAAGAGCAAAACAGCTACACCATAAACTTAGAATTTACAGTCCATAAATAAGAAATCGTTATGATCGCTTACATTTTAAATTCTACACTTTGTTTACTTGCATTATTTCTGATCTACCGGGTACTACTGGTCAATGAAAAATGTTATCGGTTCAACCGATTTTATTTGCTGGCCGCATTGGTGCTTGGCCTCTCACTGCCCTCCCTCGATCTTTTCATGGGATCCGACCAATTCATATTCAGGCCGGGTGATGAGGTCGCCGGATTAGAGGCCGAAAAATTAACGGCTATCAAAAAGGCACCCTCTGTTTTTGTGACAGGTAATTTATTCCCGGAAAGCGAAGTATCGACCAGTGCTACCGCTCCTGCTGAGGAGTCCTCCGAAGTTCCGGTTCAGTTTTGGATATTCTTAGGCTACAGCTCTGTTGCCTTTTTACTGCTTCTCAGATTCATCTACAGCATTTACTCCATCTACAAAAGAGCAAAAGGAATGGAGTCTGTGGAAATAGGCACTACCCATATCAGGCTGGCAGAAAGCTATGTTGCACCCCATTCTTTTATGGACACCATCTTTGTAAACAAAAAAGATTATAAAGAAGGACTGATCAGTGATGAGATCCTTAAACATGAAATGGCTCATATTGAGGGCAAACATACTCTTGATATACTTTTTGTAGAGTTACTTAAGGTAGTCTTCTGGTTTAATCCTGCCGTATATCTGTTTGACCGGGCCATCAAGATCAATCACGAATTTCTGGCTGATGACCGGGTACTGAGTGAAATCAATGATGTAACAGCCTATCAGGATCAGCTCATCAAGGCAACGCAAGATCACAGCAAGGTGAACCTGGCAAGCAATCTGAATTTCTTTCTCACCAAAAAGAGGCTCCTCATGATGACCAAAAGCAGGTCATTATTAGCCAGTTCAATTAAGATCGCGGCACTGACACCACTCATCCCTATCCTGATACTTTTGTTTAATACCCGGGTGATCGATAGTAACCATATTCAGGGTACCTACGAAACACAACTCATTCCGGATACCGTGGCTGTAGACAAGAACTACTCATTTGTACAATTTAAAACGGTGGGTGGTGATCTCTTTACCGGATCAAACAAATTATTCGACCCTAAAACAGGGATCCTTAAAAAAGAAGCGATCTATGAAGATGGCATGCCCATTTCGATCAAAACCTATAATGGGATTGGACAGGTATCCTTCCGGTCTGTATTTGAATATGAGGATGGCATCCCAAAACGACAACGATATTATATGCTGGGGCAATTATTTTCTGAATATATCTATCCAACGCCGTCAAGAGACTATCAGGGTGTGCAGCGATACTGGCATACTGAAGAAGGGGTTTTACAGTATGAGGCTCACTTTTTGGTGGACCCGGATAACTACCACGGCCTGGTCACCGCATTTGATACGCAGGGAAATATCGTCCAGCAGGAACGGTATGAAGATGGAGTACTCATCGAAAAGATCAAATAACGCACCATGAAACAGTTTACCAGCCATATTGATTTTTCGTTAACCAAGAAGAGATTTAAAATGATGTTGAAAGAGTTTTCAGCAGTCAGGTCGGGATCAAAAGCCCTATTTCTCTTACCTGTTTTTTTGATCTCAACGCTCATGTTCTGCACACAACAACCGGATTATCCATTAGATATTACCGGGAACAGTGACAAGCTTTATTCTACTGTTAAGCTATTCGTTAACCCGACAAAATCAAAGGAACTGAAGATCGAGAAGCGGGGTATGGGAATCAGGTATGATTCTGAAGGAAATCCATTCACAGGAACACAGGAACTCAGGTATGTAAAGAATGACAGGTTATTTAGTGAAACTGTTTATGAAAATGGGATCATGAAGAGCTCTCTTGGATATGATGAGAATGGCAAGGCATTGGATCGATTTGAATATGGATTCATTGGAGACCAATTCAAGATGGTCAAGCACATAAAGCCGAATGGAAAGGTTGTCGAAGAATGGCAGGATGTTACTTCAGGTAATTTGGGATATCACAAAACGTGGCACCCAAACGGCCAGTTAAAGTATGAAGCTTATTTTGAAGGCAACATAGAATATGAAGGTTTAATGACCTTATACGATGAAAGTGGCAAGATCATTGAGCAGGATCGGTATGTGAATGGGGAATTGGTTGAGAGGATCAAGTAATTGTGCGGGCTGTTTCAAAATTCAGTGGCAAGAACCCGTAACGCTTGAATCCCGATTTCTCGGGAGGACGCTTCAAGGTTACTACTTTCAGTTTTTTGACATGCGAAAGGTATTCGCATAAAAAAGCCCCTTCCATTAAGAAGAGGCTTCACTTCGATATTCGTTATTCAATATTGGTTATTGAATATTCAGTTCAGATCTTTTGTCATGAAATACCATTTGGGATCTCCGTAATCGAAGTCCTGTTTCTCGTACAGGCGACGCGCAGGATTGTCTTCCCTCACTTCCAATGTGACTTTAGAACAGCCCATTTCACGAGCCTCTTCTTCAATGGTTTCA
>JAASTO010000234.1 GCA_021767245.1 Balneolaceae bacterium | reverse complement strand
GGTTATCGCGTCACAAACTTTGAAGGAGGCCCGCTGGATCTGAATAGAAAAGACAGCACCTTTATGCATCATGAAGGTGTTTATTATGCTTGCTTGCCTAAATAAAATAACTGGGACCTGGAGGTCCCGAGTGGCGTCCCCAACCGGGAAGTTGGGGACGAGGAAGGGGTGCGAGGAAGATGGGAATTGGGTACGGAGAGGGAAAAGTATTTATATTCAATTACCTCGTTCCCAACCACCCGGTTGGGAATGCAGTGTAGGACCTCCAGGTCCACATGAAAAAATATTTGTAAGGGATTTCCTTTTTATCGCTCTTACCCATAAAAAAGAATACATGGGGCGCAGCAGGTATAAATTTCACGAAGAGCACTATCCGTATTTTGTGACAAGCACTGTATTGGAAGAATTGCCATTGTTTACAAAGCCGGCACTGGCTCAAATTATGTTGGATCAATTTGAATTTCTGCAACGCGAAAGAAATGTAACGTTGTATGCCTTTGTGCTTATGTCAAATCACTTTCATTTGGTGGTTGAGGGCGAAGATCTGTCAAATAAATTAAGACTGGCAAAATCTTATACAGCCAGGCAAATATTAGAAGTGATGGAACGACATGGTCACAGCAGATGGCTCAATAAGTTAAAAAAGTATAAGCGGAGCTATAAAAGGGGACGTACTTATCAGGTTTGGCAAGAGGGATTGCATCCAAAACAACTGAAGTCGGTTAGAATGGTAAATCAAAAAATTGGATATATACACGCTAACCCGGTTAAAAGTGGGTATGTAGATATGGAAACGGATTGGAGGTACTCTTCTGCGAAAAATTACGCTGGGGAAGAGGGGCTTATTCAGGTTTCTTTGTTTAGTGGTTAGTTCAGATCTGTATGTTGACTGGGACCGGGAGGTCCCGAGTGGCGTCCCCAACCGGGAGGTTGGGGACGAGGAAGGGGTGCGAGGAAGATGGGAATTGGGTTCGGAGAGGGAAAAGTATTTATATTCAATTGGCCTGAACTCCAATGAGTTAGGTCTGAAACTTAAATTTTGAATTTTTACGAAAGCCATCCACCTGATGATCAAATATATTCTCTCACTTATAGTGCTTTTAGTGCTTTCTTTGGCCGCGCTATCCTGTAATACGGATAAACCAGATCAATTTGATGAAAATGTTGCGGCGAACCCTCCAAAGGAAGAACTGTACTCATCAGCTGAGCGGCAGGATATCATTGCAGCAGCCCGTGCGATCATCAAAGCTGATCCCGTGGCGGCCTTTGTTACGGTAGATCCATTGGGCCGACCGCGTGTTCGAAGCGTGAACACCTCAAGTCCGGACAGTACCATGGCCATCTGGGTTGCTACCCGGCCGGGAACCCGTAAGGTGGATCAAATACAGGAAAATGCCAGTGTGACTTTGTTCTACAACAATGATAGCGAGGGAAACTATGTGAGTATCATGGGGCAGGCGGTTCTACATAAGGATAAAGAATTCATTGAGGCGAATAATCCATTCAGTGTGGAGTGGACCGATCAGTTTTTTCCTGAATTTCCGGAAAATATGGTATTGATCGAAATTAAGCCTGTTTGGATGGAGGTTATGGGACAAGGTATTTCCGCTTCAGAGGAGACCTGGAGACCTCAGGCAGTTACATTTTAAGGGTTTGGTGAGTTCGTTTGCTTGTTTAAGATATTTAGGCGTTTATATATGGGCTTCCATGAATAATCCTTACTTAAAGGATGTGGTTCAAAATGAAACAACATTAACAACATTAAATACATATGAGATCATTTGAAGGGGTACAGATTCTTGTAACAGGTGCTACCGGTTTTGTTGGCTCTCGGTTGACAGAATTACTTTCCACAAATGAAAAGGCAAAAGTTACAGGTACAGGAAGAAACCTGGATCGGGTATCTTATTTAAGTAAACATGGGGTAGAACTTCAGGCTATCGATCTAATGAATGCGGATGGTCTCAAAGAACTTGTTAAAGGGAAAGAGATCGTTTTCCATACAGCGGCAATTTTAGACTCTGATCCTGAGCTCGCCCAAATAGTAAATGTTGAAGCTACTGAAACATTGGTGAAACTGGCCGGCGAATCCGGTGTGAAGCGCTTTGTACATGTCAGCACAATCGGGGCTTGTGATATGGCAGGCCTGAAGGTGATAGATGAAACAGCTCCGTTGGCATTGGATCATTCCTCAACCTATCCAAGAACAAAAGCAGAAGCAGAAATACGAGCCACTGAGGAAGCAAAACAATTTGATATGGAATTGTCTATCGTCCGGCCCAGTATGATCTATGGTCCGGGTCATGGGGTTTGGTCAGAAGAGATGTTCAAGAATGTACTGAATGGAAAACCTGTGATGTTAGGAGATGGGTCTGCTCATTTCAATCCCGTGTATATCGACGATGTTGCTGACGCCCTAATTCTCTGTGCAAAGCATCCAGATGCAGCCGGAGAGGTTTTTAATGTGTCTGCTGAGACTACGACCTGGAAAGAATTTATGGCTCATTATTCAGACTTGAGTGGTAAAAACCTAAAAAGTGTACCAGTCTTCGTTGCCCGCCTCATGGCATTCGCCAATAAAATACCGGGTATTTCCACCCCAATCGATCGGGGCTTTATTGAGATGGCCACCTCTCAAAATGAATTTCCCAATCAAAAAGCGACCGAGCTCATAGGTTGGGAGCCAAAGGTTTCATACGAGGAAGGGATGAAAAGAACAGTTGAATGGCTGGAAAAAGAATTTATAGCTTAATAAGCATTACTCTTTATGCTTGCCAGTGAAGAAGGTAAGAGTCATCGTCATTAGATTTTTGAAAAACCATTCTGTTGAAAGAGAGAGCTGTGATTTTTTAACTAACTGATATTTTCTCTTCCCAATTCTTTGAAAGGGCTTATTTTTAGCAAAATTTTTAAATAATGATCGTCTCAAATGAACACCAAAGCTGATCCTTCCAAACCCTCTTTGTTCAATCGGTTCCTGAACGCAATAGAGAAAAACGGGAATTAACTTCCCGATCCGGCCATATTTTTTCTTTATTTGATGCTCTTTGTCTGGGTGTTATCTGCTATACTTTCACCCATCGATTTTGGTGAGGTTCATACACTTACGGGAGAAGAACTCAAGGTCAACAACTTCCTGATCGGTTCGGCTTTGGCTAATATCCTGGCTACCATGGTCTCTACCTTTACATCCTTTGCTCCACTCGGCATCGTGCTGGTTGCTATGTTAGGAGTTGGGGTAGCTGAAAATTCGGAATGGATAGATGCTGGGTTGAAAAAGCTGTTGAATGTTACTCCTAAAATGCTACTCACACCCATGTTGATCCTTATCTCGATCGTGAGTCACACCGCGGCAGATTCCGGCTATATATTGGTCATACCCTTTGGTGGTGTTATATTTTATGCGGCCGGTCGCCATCCACTGACGGGTATAGCGGCTGCCTTTGCGGGGGGTTCGGGAGGATTTTCTGCCAACTTTATTCCATCGGCCATTGATCCTCTTATTATGAGCTTTACTCTTGAAGCGGCCAGGATCCTGGACCCAGAAATTGTGCTGAATCCTCTAAACAATATTTACTTTACAGGAATCTCGTCGATTTTAATTGTTTTGGTAGGGTGGTTTGTGACCGATAAGATTGTGGAGCCAAGGTTATCAAAAACCAAAGTGGATGGGGACGAAGAAGAAATGCCTCAAATGGAAGAGGTGACCGGTAAGGAAAGTCGCGCTTACTGGATGGGATTATTTGCTATGATTCTCGGTATAGTTGGGTTTATTCTTTGGGCTATTCCGGCTGATTCAGCCCTTCGGGGTCTTCATCTTAACCAACAATGTCTTGGATTTACCTGACATCTACAGGAATGGCAGAATTTATATAGTCGTGGTCATCTTGTTTAATGGTTTTGAAGAGCAGCATGTTGACTTCAGGGTTACTGAATAAACCGCTAATT
>JAASTO010000048.1 GCA_021767245.1 Balneolaceae bacterium | reverse complement strand
TGTGATCACATCAAAGGGTGGTGGTATGGCAATAAACTTAGCCAATACTACCGTAATGATTGTAAGAATAAATAAAGCTGTGGCAACGGCCCAAAGTTGGCCTGCTGTTGAAACGTGATGTTCGTGATTATGTTCGCTCATAGTTCAGTAGGTTTAAATAATTTCTGTCATTCAATAAGGTATAGGAGCGGGAATAGGAAGATCCAGATAAGGTCAACCAAGTGCCAGTACAGTCCAGTGATCTCAACAGGAGTATAATATTCACTGCTGAATTCTCCTTTTCTGGCACGCAGATAGATCCAGAAGATCAAACCAATTCCAATCAAAACGTGAAGGGCGTGAACGCCGGTCAGCATGTAATAGATCCCAAAGAATACATTGGCTTGTGGGTGATCTAAACCTTCGTAGGTGTAAAAGTCACCAGGGAAGATGCCTAACTCAAACTTATGAGCATATTCAAACCCTTTAATGACCATAAACACAACGGCCAATGCAATAGTAATCAGCAAGTTGATCTTTAAGCCTTTCATCTGATTCTTTTGGGCAGAACGGATAGCCATGGCTACCGTTAAACTACTACCGATAAGAACTACTGTGTTGACGGCACCCCAGAATGTGTTCAGCTCAAGGGCTGCCATTTGAAAGAGTTCCGGATACCATGCTCTGTATACGATATAAGCACAGAATAAACCGCCAAAGAATAGGATTTCGTTAACAAGAAACACCCACATACCCAATTTTGCGGTATCAAATTGTTGATCAGAATCAACAAAGTGATGTTGCACATGCGTGGGGTGTGAAGTCGAATGATTCGCCATTACTTCCCGAGTTGTGTTTTATAGTTAAAATTAATTGTTGAATTAGGTTTGAATAGTCTTTTAATGCTTCTCATCGTGAGCATTTGCCAGACCAAGCTGGAATTCTTCCATAGGCTTGTGATAGTCGTAAGGACCGTTGATCACAACCGGAGTATGGTCGAAATTATGCAGATCAGGAGGGGAGGTTGACTGCCATTCCAGGCCACGGCTTCCCCATGGGTTTGAACCTGCTCTTTCACCACTCATCAATGATTTAGCCAGATAATAGGCGATCAACAGGAAACCAACACCCAGGATGTAGGAACCTATGGTTGATGTTTGGTGGAAAATGGTAAACTGATCGATGTAGTTGTAATATCGTCGTGGCATACCTTGCGAACCCATGATAAACTGAGGGAGGAAGGTCATGTTAAAGCCGATGAAGATTAAAGCAGCACCGATCTTGGCCTGAAATTCATTGTACATCTTACCGGTCATTTTTGGCCACCAGTAGTGAAGTCCTGCCAGCAGGGCGATCAATGTTCCACCCATCATCACATAGTGAAAGTGAGCGACCACATAGTAGGTATCGTGAAGGTGAATATCCGCAGAAAGGGCACCCAGCATAATACCTGTGAATCCACCGATCGAGAATAGGAAGAGGAAGACAAAAACGTAAACCATCGGTGTCTTCATTTCAATGGAGCCTTTGTAAAGAGTGGCTACCCAGTTCAGGATCTTGATACCGGTTGGAATTCCTACCAGGAAGGTCAGGAATGAGAACACGGTAGTAGCAACGGCAGACTGACCGGAAGTAAACATGTGGTGACCCCATACGAGGAAACCGATGAATGCAATAGCCAGGGATGAAAGGGCAATAGCCCAGTATCCAAATATGTGTTTCTTAGAGAATGTGGTAATAACTTCTGAGATAATTCCAAAACCCGGTACGATCATAATGTAAACCGCAGGGTGGGAATAGAACCAGAAGAAATGCTGGTACAGAACGGGGTCACCACCTAAAGATGGATCAAAGATACCTACACCCAGGAAGCGCTCCATGGTAAGAAGCAACAGAGTAATGGCAAGTACCGGGGTTGCAAGAACCTGCATAATGCTGGTGGCATAAAGGGCCCAGATATTCAGAGGCAATTTACTCCAGGTAATACCGGGAGCTCTTAACTTATGAATTGTTGCAATAAAGTTGGTTCCTGTCAGAATAGAGGAGAATCCAAGAATAAACACACCCATGGTTACCCAGATCACACTGGAGGTGGATTCAGTACTGTAAGGAGTGTAGAAGGTCCAGCCGGTATCCAGGCCGTTGCTTGCAAGAGCTATGAATGTAAAGATGGCTCCAATAATGTAGATATATAAACTGGCAAGGTTAAGCCGGGGGAATGCTACATCCTTTGCCCCAAGCTGCATAGGTAACACAAAGTTACCGAGGGCTGCGGGAATAGAGGGTACCAGCACAAAGAATACCATAATGGCACCGTGCAGGGTAAAGAACTGATTATAGGTATCAGCCTCTATAAAGGTTTGAGCCGGGGTAAGGAGCTCGGTTCTCAGTAAGAGTGCCAGAATTCCACCAAGGAGGAAGAAAAAGGTCACTGAACCAAGATACATGAGTCCGATCTTCTTGTGGTCAACGGTAGTTAACCAGGCCCAAAGTCCTCGTTCCTCTGTAAAAAAGGTCTTTTTAGGATTTTCGCTAGGAATATAGCGTTTTACCTTGAATGTCTTTTTAGTACCAGTAGATGCTGGTGATACTTCAGCTGTAGCCATGTTAATCTAAAGTTTTTATGTATTCAATAATATCAGAAATGTCGTCATCGCTTAAGCGACCTTCGTAACTAACCATTTGGTTTTGGTATCCTTCCACGATTTTAGCACCGGGATCCAGAATAGACTCTCTTATGTAGTTTTCGTCTACAGTTAAGGTGGTGCCGTCAGTCATTGTTTCCTCACGGCCGAACAGTTTCTGGAAGGTAGGTCCGATCTTTTCAGAACCATCCACAGAGTGGCAGGTTACACAACCCTGAAGGGTTAGAAGGCTTTCACCTCGTTCAACAGGGGTTCCACCGCCACCGGTATTTTGTGAAGCTAACCAGTTCTCAAAATCACTTTGAGTGTGGACAATTACCTTGGCTAGCATGTCAGAGTGTGACGTTCCGCAATACTCGGTACAAAAGACCTGAGATTCTCCGGCTTCGTCAGCCTGGAACCAAACATAGGTATAGCGGTTTGGGAGAACGTCTTGCTTGATACGATAGTCAGGAACAAAAAAGGAGTGAAGTACATCCTGTGATTTCATCACAAGCTTTACAGGGCGACCGGCAGGTACATGAACCTCATTCCCAACCTGAGCACCGTTTTCGTAGCTGAATGTCCATCCCCATTTGTATGCAGAAACTTGTATTTCATACGCATTGTCGGGTACGGCTTTCAGATTCAGCCATCCAGAATATCCCCATCCAAATACAATGAATACAAGTATTAGAGGAATAACTGACCAGGTAAGCTCCAGAGTGTTGTTATGTGTAATAAGTGGTGTTTGGTCATCATCAGATTTGCGTTTGTACTTGATTGCAAAATAGATCATTGCAATGGTAACACCGGCAAGAATGATAAAGCTTACAAGGTGGATGAAACCCATCAATGCATCGGTACTTGCCCCGGTTAAAGGAGATTTTAATTCCGGGAGCATGAAGTCGAATAAACTGCCCATTAGTTAAATTCAGATTTTGAGGTTGTGTTTTTGCGTTTTTCGCGAAGCCAGAGGAGGCCTAAGAATATACCGAGAAATATCAGTGTAGCCAAGCCACCAAGCTTCATTATATTGAACGCCATAGGTACATAACTGCCGGAGTCAGGATCGTATTGATAACAATACATCACTACCTTATCGATGGTGCTTCCTATCTTTCCATCGGCAGATTCATACAGTGCGTTTCGTACGTCAAATTCGTCATAGGAGATACCATATAAATATCTGGTGATTTTCCCTTTAGGACTCAGTAAGATGATGGCAGCACTGTGCGCATACTCACCGGTCTCTTCAATTTCTTTGTATTGAAAGCCTGCGGCTTCAACTACCTTATCGATCTCAGTTTTATTTCCGGTAAGAAAATGCCATCCACTTTTAGTCGTGGAATCCATTTGAGCCAGATAATTATCTTTGGTCTTTCTGGCCAGTTCAGCGTCTTCTTCCGGATCAATACTGACCGAAATAACAATAAAATCTTTACCGGGCTTCCAGGCGAGATCCTCGATCACATTCAGGGTCCCGTCAAGCACAAGTCCACATAACATGGGACATTCATAGTAAAGAGGATTCAATAAAACAGGTTTTCCTTCCTCTAATAAATCACCAATGGTCACACTATCGCCGGCCGAGGTCGCAAATTTGGCATCAAGGGGGATGAAATCGCCCAAATGCTCGTCTATGCCCAGGTTTTGCAGCGCGTCCGGTTCTTCACGATTAAGCTGTGCAAAAGCAGAAAGTGAATTCAGAAACACTGCTAACAATACAAATATTGCCGGCAGTGTAATACGTCTCATAGGTGGTTATTTAATCTATAGCAATTTTACTAATTGCACTGTCAATAGGAATGCGGTAAATGCCTTCTTCAAGGTCTACCACTCCAAAACTGTTTAACTCTTGTTCTTGTTCGGCTCTCAATTCGGAGAAATCAGAATAAGTTACTCTCAGTGAAGCTTCTTTTTGTGCTTCAAATAAACTGTATTGTGAGAAAAAAACCATAGAGATCACAAATATTATAACAAGTAAAGTACCAATGGTTGACCAGAATATCAGTTTGCTGTAATTGAGATTGTCACTCATCACACCATGCGAAACACCGGATGCTAACTCATCATCTTCTGTTGAAAGATCTACATCTTCAACGGATCCTTCATCATTTACCATTGCAGCTTCTTCAGCCTCTTTAGGTTTGTGTTCTGAATTTTGCTTATCTGACATCGTAAAAAAAATTATTTATTGGTGATATGATTTGGAGAGACAGTCTTCAAGTTTAGGATCATTCTTAGGGATCATGTCATTCTGTTTAAATTGACGGAAGAATAATCCAAAGAATATACCACCTAATCCTAAGAAAGCGGTTATATCCATCCAGCTGAAGCTGAAGCCGTGATCATAAAGGGTTGGCATAGCGATCCAGTAGATCTCTGCAAAATGAATGATCAGAACCAAGGCTGACATTCCACCCAATACCATTCTGTTCTTCTTAGCTTCTCTGTTGAGAAGTACTAAGAAAGGAACGGCGAAACGGAAGATCAGAAATCCGTAAAGCAGATACTGCCATCCACCTTCCATTCTGTGATAATACCAAAGAGTTTCTTCAGGAAGGTTAGCATAGTAGATCAACAGGAACTGTGAAAATGCGATGTAAGCATAAAATACTGTAAAGGCAAAGAACCATGCACCCAGGTCATAGATATGTACCTGACGGATCGTGTTAGTCAATAATCCTTGTTTGTGAAGGAAAAACACGATCAGGATCATGATAGGCCAGAAAGCCTGGAAATTAATAGCAAAGAAATACACACCGAACATGGTAGAGAACCAGTGTGGGTCAAGTGACATTAACCAGTCAAAGCCGGCAAAAGCCACAGTAAAAGCAAATAAAAGGATACCCGGAGCACTCACTTTTCTTAAAAGTGTAGATAATCCCCAATCGTTGGTTTCATCCATTTGTACAGAAACCTTGTGGAGTTTATAACCCAAGAATCCCCAGATGGCAAAATATATCACCTGACGAATGATAAAAAAGGTAGAATTAAGGAATGGAGACTTTCCGGCTACGATTTTATCGAACTCTTCGGTGCCATACTCCAATAATTCAGGGTGACTCCAGTGGTACAGATTGTGAATACCAAAGAGAATCGGTACTACAAAGATAGCCCATATCCAGATATTGGCAGTAAATGATTCAGAGATCCTTCTGAAGACCACACCCCAGCTTGATTTGGTGATGTGGTGTAACATGACCATGATCAATGCTGAAAGAGCAATTCCCGAGAAAAAGGTAAAGCTGACCAGGTATGAAAAGAAGAACTGATCAGCATCCAGGAAATACCCAATGATCGTGGCTATTAATCCAACAGCACCAACGCCTAAAAGTGCACCTGGAACTTTGCTGTCGGTTGGAAATTGTAGAGTATCTGTTATAGTAGGCTTATGACTCATTTTATAAGTTTGTTAAGCAAAGTTCTTAGTTATTAAGATTTTTGATATAGAGGATGATGGATTCAATTTCATGATCAGCCAGATAGCTATATGATGCCATCACCATTTGCTCAAAACCAACTGATTTTTTGGCATTAGGTTCAACAATAGACTCACGGATGTAATCCTCATCTTTAGTTACTGTAATGGTCTCGCCATCAGCTGTTACCACTTCACCTTCACTGCCAAATAATCCTGCCCAGGTTGGTCCGATTCCCGCAGAACCGTCTTCACTGTGGCAAGTTCCGCAGGCATTAGCCGTGATTGCTTGTTGTCCAATTTCAATAGATGGTTCAGGAGCTTCCTGAGGTTGTCTTGCAGCAGCGATCGAATCTGCTTCTGCTTGTTCTTCGTTAGCTTTTGCCTGAAGAGAAGCAATATCTACATCAAATTCTTGAAGTTCCTGTTCAGTTACATTTTGACTGGCTTGAAGCGCACGAATGTAACCTACAATTGCCCATCGGTCTTCAACCGGTATCTGTGTAGCGTAAGAAGGCATGGTTCTGACACCGTTATAGATAGCAGAGTATATTTCTCCATCAGATAATTCACGAACTCGTTGATCATGGTAGGATGGAGCGGGAACATATCCGTAGCCACCTTCCATGATTACCCCATTTCCTGCACCGGTTTGTCCGTGGCAGGGGGTACAAAAAATCTCATAACGCTCTTTGCCTCGGTAGAGGAATGATTTTGTCAGATCTACGGGAATGTAGTCAATGAATTCACCGTTTTCGTCTACGCCTTCATATAAAGCTTTGTCCGTTTTGGCTAAGCCTCGGGCAACGGTTCCTTCAACAGGAGTACGCATGCTGCGTCCATCAGCGAAGAAATTATTTACTTCCTGAGCTTCTTTTCTTGGCTGTTGATCCATATTCATATTTGGATGAATAGGAGGTTTTTCACTGATCTGTCCCTGGCAGGCTGATAAGGAGATACCCAATGCAAATACACTGGCTACCTTAAGTAGTCCTTTTACGTTCATTCCTGAAAATGGTATGTGTGTAGATTTCTTATTCATAAACTTCCTCAATGTGGCTAGCACCGGCTTCCTGAAAAAGTGCTTTCACTTTTTCTGCCTCAAACATGTCATCATCTGCTTCGATGCATGCAAAGAATCCGTCATCAGTGGCTTTTTTGAACCGTTCTGAATTGAAAAGAGGATTGTGCAGTTTCGGAAGTCCGTTCAGGAAGAACATCCCAAAAACAGCTCCGAAAGCGGATAAAAGTACCGTTAATTCAAAAGTAATAGGCACCCATGCCGGTGCATTGAAAAATGGTTTGCCACTTATGTTCAGTGGGTAATCAATTACAGACATAAAATACATCATCGCAATGGCAATACTGAAGCCTAGTATGCCGTGGCCAAGAACGATCCAGCCTAATTTAGATTTTTTCAGATTCATGGCCTTATCCATTCCATGTATTGGGAATGGACTGAATGTGTCAAATTTGCTGTAACCGGAGTTAACCATTTTTTTGGCTACATCTGTTAGCTCCTTGGGATTTTTAAACTCCGCAAGAATACCGTGTATTTTTTGATCTTCTGTAGTATTCATATTCTTCTTAGACCTTCTCAGATTGAGGTTCAGGGACTTCAACTTTAGGGGCAATGTATTCGTTGGTTCCCTCATCATAGTTATGAGGATCTGCCTGTGGTATAACCGCTTTAATTTCAGCTAAAGCGACCATCGGTAAAAAGCGCAGGAAGAGGAGGAACATGGTAAAGAATAGGCCGAAGGTTCCTACATAAGTCATGACATCCCAGATCGTTGGGCTATAATAATCCCAGCTTGAAGGCAGATAATCGTTTGCCAGTGAAGTCACTGTAATTACAAATCGCTCGAACCACATACCGATATTCACCACAATGGAGATAAAGAATGTGAACCCGACGCTTCTTCTTAATTTCTTGGACCAGAAGAACTGTGGCGAAAATACGTTACAAGTCATCATCGCCCAATATGCCCAAGCATAAGGTCCGGTGGCTCTAAGCATAAAGATCGCTTTCTCATATTCAACGCCACTGTACCAGGCAATAAAGAACTCCATAATATAGGCAAACCCAACCATAGACCCGGTAACCAGGATCACAATATTCATTTTTTCCATGTGATCATCGGTCATGATATCCTTCATTCCGTAGATTTTACGGGCAACGATCATCAGGGTAAGCACCATGGCAAAACCTGAGAAAATAGCACCAGCAACAAAGTATGGAGGAAAAATTGTAGTATGCCATCCCGGAATCATGGAAACGGCAAAGTCAAAGGATACAATGGTATGAACCGAAAGTACCAGTGGAGTAGCCAAACCGGCTAAGATCATATAAGCTTTTTCATAGTTCCACCAGTGGCGGTTTGAGCCTGTCCATCCCAATGAAAAGATACCATAGGTAACTTTTCTGATCTTGTCAGTTGCACGGTCACGGATAGTTGCAAGGTCAGGTACCAAACCAACATACCAGAATAAAAGAGACACTGTGAAATATGTAGACACGGCAAAAACGTCCCACAAGAGAGGGGAGTTAAAGTTTGGCCACATCTGCATTTGGTTAGGAATTGGGAATAACCAATAAACAGCCCAGATACGACCAACGTGAATAGCCGGGAATACACCGGCACACATTACCGCAAAAATAGTCATAGCCTCCGCAAAACGGTTAATAGCGGTACGCCAGTCCTGGCGGAACAGGAACAGAATAGCTGAGATCAGGGTACCGGCGTGACCAATACCAACCCACCAAACAAAGTTGATGATAGCCCAACCCCAACCAACAGGGTTATTGAGTCCCCAGATTCCAATTCCTTCCCATATTAAATATCCAATGGCAATTACCATTAACATTAGCAGGGCATTGGCTCCCATCATGGCCAGATACCATGCTTTAGGAGTTTCACGTAAATTTATATCAGTAACCAGTCGTGTAAGGCTCGAAAAGTCATGGTCGCCTTTTACAAGAGCGGGTTCCGGTACGTATTGGTATTTACTCATGTTTTGGATGTATTCCTGATTAATATCTTAAGCCAAAGCTGGGTTTGGATTCGTAAGTTTAGCCATGTAAGAGGTTCTTGGACGCGTGTTCAGCTCTTCCAGCATTTGGAAGTTTCTTTCATTGCGCTTCATTTGAGCAACAACGCTGTTATCGTCACTCAGATCGCCAAAGTAAATGGCATCGGCAGGACACGCCTGCTGGCAGGCTGTCTTAACTGTGCCGTCGGCCGGTTTTGGTGAACCGGTTTCTATCTTGGCATCGATCTTGGCGCGGTTAACACGCTGTACGCAATACGTACATTTTTCCATTACCCCACGGAAACGAACGGTTACTTCCGGATTCATAGCCATCTGGATGATATCCGGATCATCGCCCGTAGTTAAATATTCTTTTGGATAGTTGAAGAAGTTAAAGCGGCGTACTTTGTAAGGGCAGTTGTTAGCACAGTAACGAGTACCCACACAACGGTTGTAGGTCATCTGGTTCATGCCATCTTCACTGTGAGTGGTAGCTGCAACAGGGCAAACCTGCTCACAAGGAGCCAGTTCGCAGTGCATACATGGTACCGGTTGGTGAACCGCTTGAGGAGAATCAGCATCATCACCGACATAGTATCGGTCATTACGGATCCAATGCATCTCACGGCCACGTTTTACTTCTTTCTTACCGATAACCGGTATGTTATTCTCACTTTGACATGCTATCACACACACTCCGCAACCAAAGCATGAGTTCAGGTCAATAGCCATTCCCCATTGTGGTTCGTAGTCAGGATAGGTTTGTTCGTCAAAGAGTGAGATCGGTCCATCCGTATCGCCATTTTCTTTCGCTTCAGCCATTCCCGGTACAGGGTAGGTGTGAACCGATTCAAAAGAGGCGAAATCCGGATTCTCTTTATATTCTGAAATGGAAGCCTGACGGTACATATCACGGCCTTCAAGGCTATGATGATCTTGCACACAGGCAATTTCGTAAGTATCGCCGGTGTTAGTAACGTCCGCAGTGGCGTAGAACATCGTATGCGTTCCTCTGAGCGGATAAACATCAACACCGCCGGCGGTATAATCCATATAAGAGTTGGCAACACGGCCAATTCCTTCACGACCATAACCGGTGGTCAGTGTAATAGAATCGTCGGCATGCCCCGGTTGTATCCAGGCTGCGATCTTCAGAGATTTTCCATTAACTCTAATTTCAACAACATCAGTAATATCTTTTCCGGCTGTTTGTTCACTTACGCCTAATTTTTCAGCCGTGGCAGGACTCATAAGGGCCACGTTGTCCCAGGTGATCTTGGTCATTGGGTCAGGAAGTTCCTGTAGCCATCCAAGATTGGCAAAACGCCCATCATATAATGTGGCATCCGGACGAATAACCACTTCCATTCCGGGGGTCGTTGATACATTAGAGGTAGCCTGATTCATTGCAGAGGCAAAACCCGAGGCAATTCTCACATTAGCTGCACTGTAATTATCAGTTGTATCAATACCATCGTGAAGAATATTAGTCCATCGCGTGTCAAATCCGGATCTGTAATATCCTTTGAATGTATTTTGAACCAGTTCGTAACCGGAAGTCAAATCACCGTTAACAATGGTATTCAGGAATTCAACTTCGCTCAGCCCATTGTGTAATGGCTGTATCTGAGGCTGAATAACTGAACGGGCACCGCCGTAAGAGTAGCCGTCGCCCCAAGCTTCAAGAAAGTGAGCGCGATTAACGTGCCATGTCGTCTTTTTGGCGGTTTCGTCAACGTAGTCAGATAGGTTAACAACGGTTTCTACGTTTGAAAGTGCCTTTTCAAAATCAAGATCAGCAGGGGCGGTGTGAACCGGGTTCACGCCAACCATTACAACCGTGTCGATGTTGCCTGCTTTCATTTCAGCCACAACATCAGAAAGTGCCTGATGGTTGTTCTGATCATCAAAGTGTGGAACCTCAAGGTAGTTAACAGTGCTTCCTGCGTTTCCAAGAGCCTGATTGATGGCTGCCACTGCAGCCTGTACTTCAGGTTTGTATTGAGAGCCTACAGAAAGAGCCGATGAGCCTGCATTAGAGGTCAATTCGTCAGCCAGTACAGTGATCCACTTGTGATCAGAAAACTGATTAGAATATCCGTTGAATGCACTCAGGCCATTGATTCGTGTTGAAAGAGCCGCTGCAAGCGCATAAGTAAATGCCTCGATCTCGCTGGCTTTGAGTCTGAGTCTGTGATCCGCATAGGAACCGGTCAGAGTAAAGGCATCTTCAACCGCATAAATTCGGTTCATTTCGCCATTAGTATCTGTGACCTTACGTCGGGCAGACACCTGCTTGGCATATTCCACACTGTTCGGATGTGTGGAAGCCATGAAGTCATCATTCAAAGAAACGATGACATCAGCATTAGAGTAGTTATAATGTGTTCTTAAGCGGTTACCGAAAGCAAGTCGGTTACCTTCAATGATGTTGTCCTCACCAAAAGGCTCGTAAGTAACCCAGGTAGAATTACGGAACTTGGATTTAGCCTGTTCCTTTAACCTGTTATAGGTAGGTGAGGAATTGGCTTCCGATATAAATGCCACCCTTTGGCCGGTATTGGCGAAATGAGAGGCTGCAAATTCAGCAAAATCTTCTTTGGTCGCTTTATTACCATTATTTAGAGGAGAACGAGAGCGGTCAGGATCGTAAAGTCCAAGAATAGCCGCCTGATTAAAGATACTGGTTCCGCCTTTACTGGCAGGGTGAAGGTCATTTCCTTCTAATTTAGTAGGTCTTCCCTCATGGTTTTCAGCGATCAATCCAACCAGATTACCCTGAACCGGCATTGCGGTTGCATAATACAAAGGTACACCCGGCACCACATTTTCAGGTTGTTTGGAATAGGGGAGAATCTTTTGAACCGGGCGACGGCAGGCCGCTAATCCGGCAAGTGCCACTGAGGCACCCATTACCCTTAGGAAACCGCGACGGGAAACGCCATCGGTTAACTCTGTGGCGTTCTCAGGGAATTCACGCTCAGCAAACTTCTGGTACTCCTTATTGTTTGCTAACTCTTTTAAGCTTTTCCAGTATGTAGTTTGTTTAACTTCTTCGCTCATCTGTTGATCTGTAATTTCTGAATCCTTCACATTATTAATAATGGCAACCCTGGCAGTAGGTTGGAGCATGAATATTTTTCTTGTCTACCAATTCTTTTCCGATCTCAAGCTGGTTTTCAACCTGATACCCCATAGTGGTCACTTCGTCTACAGGACGAATGTATTTTTCAGGCTCACGGTGGCAATCGAGGCACCAGCCCATACTTAATGGTTCCGTTTGGTATACAACCTCCATCTTATCAATTCTTCCATGGCAACTTTCGCAGCCAACCCCCACATTTACGTGTGCAGAGTGGTTGAAATATGCATAATCTGCCAGATTATGAACTCTAACCCATTCAATGGCTTTTCCTGATTGCCAGCTCTCACGTACCAATTCAAGTTTTTCACTGTCGGTCTTGATCTGATTGTGACAGTTCATACAAGTTTGAGTAGGTGGAATGTTGGCCTGTTTGGAATCAAATACGCTGGTGTGACAATATTGGCAATCAAGTCCAAGCTGGTCCACATGAAGTTTGTGACTGTATGGAACCGGTTGCTCCGGAGCATAGCCTACATCTGTGTATTCAGGTGAGAAGAAATACCAAACGCCGAATATGATCGCGTTAAGTAAAACAATTAATCCAATTAAGATTTTTCGGGGAACTTGATTTGTCCACTTGGGGAAAATCTGCGCCATAAAGATTGCTTATTTTATGTTTAGGTATAGAGCAAAATGCTCCCATTAAGAAGCCGCGCAAATCTATCAATTTTTTCATTCTAAATTGAACAAAAAGAGGTGATAGCTGATTATTTAAAACTGTTCTAAATAGGAAATACCGCGACTTACACTACACATGTGAAATGTGAAGTCGAAAAGATAGTATACATTTGACAAAAATGCCTCAAAAGGAATTGAAAAACTCTGTATTTAGTTTTGTTTGCCTTAACTTTGCCCTATAACCGAATAGAGGATTATCATCATGAGTGAAAATGTAAAATTTCCTGAATCTTCGAAGATCTTAGAGCAGGTCAGTGCGAAAAAAGCGCTTTCCTTTATCATTGGGTTGAGCACATTTGCGATCCTGTTTTTATTCTGGCTGATATACTTTAATGAGGGAGCCGAGGCTCCGGTTAGCTGGATCGGAAATTTATCTGCCGTTAATGCCGCACTCAATTCTTTGAGTACCGTTTTTCTTTTACTGGCATTCAGGGAGATTAAAAGACGGGATTTTCAAAAGCATATGAAATTCAACCTGGCTGCTTTTGTGACCTCTGCTTTATTTTTGGTGAGCTATGTGGTGTATCATCATTTTGTAGGGGATACCAGATTTCTTGGGGAAGGACTTATAAGGCCGATCTATTTCTTCATACTGATCAGTCATATTATACTGTCAGTATTTGTGGTGCCCCTGGTGCTGGCAAGTTTCTACTTCGCCTTCAGCGGAAAATTCACCACTCACCGGAAAGTATCCCGCTGGACATTCCCGATTTGGCTTTACGTATCAGTGACCGGGGTGATGGTTTTCTTTATGCTGAAGATCTGGGGGTGATGAATATCGAATATTGAACAGGGGAATATTGAATATTGAAGTAAAGATTGTGAATAAATAAAACATCTGAATGCGTAATTCAGTATTCCATATTCGATATTCCTCAGGCCCCACCCGGGGTTGCTCCACCGGCGATCAGGTAGATACCCAGTACGATCAATACCAACGCAAGCGATACCTGTAATTTGCTGGCTTTAATTCGCTGTGCGATATACCATCCGGAAATGGTGCCTATTAGTAAAGGTACGGTAAGAAAAAGAGCCAGGTACCAATCTACGGCATCATGGATCATATACCCGACAGTGGCGAATCCCGATATAAATATGGATTGAACCTGGGCAAGTGCTACCGATAGCAACATTGGAACACCGAGGACAACCATTAAAGGTACGGCCAGAACGGGACCTCCAACACCTAATAATCCACCGGGCAGGCCAACGGCAAGTCCAACTCCACCAAGCCACAGTAAACCTCTTGATGAATCCATCTTCAATTTACTATCAGGTTTAAGTTGCTTTTTCTGGCGATAGAGGATCAGGATTCCTGTAAAGAATACAAACAGGCCAAGCAGTACAGCAAATAGGGATTTATCTAATAACGTATTGATCTGTGCTCCGGCAAATGCTCCTATCACAGAAGTCAGGCTAAGTACCCCGGCTGCTTTACCGGCCACTTTTCCTTTCAGTTCACCCGATTTTAAATACCCCAGGCTGCCTACAATACCGGTTGCAATGAAAGTGGCACTGGCAGTACCGGCAACCGTGCTTGGATCGAGTGGAAGCAAGGCAAATAAAGCAATGGTCACAAAGATACCTCCGGGCCCAATGGTTGTTATACAAATACCTCCCACTAATGCAATAACGAGCAGCAGGATCATGATCTCTGTACTCATTGCAGTCATTACGGTTAAAAAGAGGCTTATATATAAGGACATAAAGGGCAGAGGGTTTTGGGTTATGTCAGATCGTAAGGATGCAAATAATTAAAAACAAACACCTGATACCTTTGTGATATCAGGGTTAAGTTGAAGCTTCGTTTACTGAAACATTCCTCCAAAAATCGCAGAAAGGACGCCCTGAGCTGAATTTATTGCAATGTAAGCTGAAAACAGTACAAGAGTAAAATTGGCAACATTCAGCTTCCAGGAGTTGGTGTTGGCTCCCATGAGCTTTTTATCGTTCATAGCCCAGAATAAGAGTGCGGCTGTGATGGGCAAACCAAAAACTCCATTAAAAGCAGGGAACAAGGTGATCATTTCCACAACGCTTAACCCGGTTACTTTTGCTACAAGCGGAGAAAACATTCCAATAAGAATTCCGCCTGCAAAGATCATTTTGAACTGCTTGCTGCTTCCTTCCTTGTGGTCAATATCGAGAGCTTCAAGTATCATATAGGGAACGGTCCACATAATGGGAACGATACTGTTGAAGGCAGCAGCTATCACCCCGATCAGGAAGACGATCATCGCCCAGCGCCCCAATACGATCTCAAGGGCTTCACCGGGTGCCACAAAGGTGGATAATTCAGTATATCCGGCAGGC
>JAASTO010000233.1 GCA_021767245.1 Balneolaceae bacterium | reverse complement strand
CGGATGTAGGTCTTGGTTTCTCCCGAATCCGTAAAAATGGACCCATCTTCGATACTTTTCAGCGTTTGAACAGGAATTTTAATTTCGTTTTGTATATCCTCTAAAGAGAGGTTCTGTTTTTTTCGAATGTAGGCAAGATCTTTTCCGAGAGACATAGAATCTGGTTTGGGTCCTAAACAATATATATGAGAAGCTAAGTAATATATTGTGTTAGGAAAAGCAAACTTTTGCATTAAATGTAAAGGGGGCAAAAATGGGTGTAAAACGATTTAAAGAAGGAATACTGGAAGTTCTGTTTCCCAGGGTTTGTGTGGTTTGCGGTCACAGTTTATCACCCCAGGAAAATGTACTTTGTGTGGAATGCCTGAGCTCAAAATTCGAGGAGACGGTGCCAAATGGAACTGCTACATCTGAGAGGATCCTTTTGCCTGAAGGTATTCAGTTTCAGCATGCCTTATGGACTTTTGATAAAGGCGGTTATTTACAAGAATTGCTTCACCAGTTGAAATACCATCGTATCACTGGAGTTGGGGTGGATATTGGAAGGCAGCTTGCGGTTAGTATGAAAAAGAATTCGCTCATGAGTTCATTCTTAGTGGAGCCATACCAACTGTTACCAGTACCTCTTCACCCCAAAAAGAGAAGAATGAGAGGGTATAATCAGGCATATTATATTGCAAAGGGGATTGCTGAGGTTGCTGGGGGAGAGATCATATCAAAAAAAGCGGTGATCCGTGTTAAGAATACAAAGACCCAAACCGGATTCTCGCTGGAAAAACGAAGAAGAAATATTGAAAATGCATTCAAGGTAGTCCATCCGGATTCAGTCGAAGGAAAAAATATCATCATTGTGGATGATGTATTTACCACGGGCTCGACCACTTTTGAATTAGCCTCTGTCCTTAAAGCCTCCCATTGTGAAAAAATAGCGATCGTAACCGTTGCTCAGGCATGAAAGAGTGTGTTATTAAAGGTATATTTGATGTATGGAAAATTTTCAAAGAGGACGGAATGAGTGGCAGATGCTGGAATTACCTGATGGAATCACCACATCTGAGGGTAACTGGTATCATATAACAAGGGATGGGATTGAAAATTATGTGCCCGGATTACTCAAAGAATTTCCATTGGAAAGAATCATCAGGGAAGCGGATGCCTGGGTGAAGAGCTCAGATGGGTTAGCACTTATGCTTTATTTCTTTCTGGTGTATGCAATGGTAAACCCACTGATCGCAACCGGAATATCCCTGCTTTTTTACGTTGCCTGGTACTTTAACACAAGTGTTTTTGTGAATGTGACGGCAACTCCGATAGCAAAAATCCTCAATAATGATGGTTTTGTTTACACTTTGTCGGCGATCTTCCTCATAGGAATGACCTTCAATGATTTTATCTCAGGCCTGGGAATTACGATCGATTTCAGTGCCGTTTGGTACGGATTGGGGTTATTTTTTCTGTATAAGGTAGGCTTGTTGGGAATGTTGGTGAAATTTATGCTTAGTAAAACTTCGGGCAAAAAAGCGATATCGAGACAGGACCGGATCCTGAATATGTTACTTATCAGGTACGGAATGAAAGTTGGCAGCCTGACGGGTAAAGTGCAGGAAATGGAAAAAGAATTGATCAGGGTTGCAAACTATCACAAAACAAAAAAGAAAAAGTAGGTCATCGCAGATTTTTTTATGAGGCAGTTATTCTTTATCCGTCATGGTGAAACAGATAACAATAAAGCAGGCATCATTCAGGGAAGAAGTATTGATGCATCTATCAATGAGATGGGAAAACGGCAAGCTGAGGCTATTAAAAATGCACTCAGGCCCTACGAGATCCATCGGGTTGTTGCCAGTGGATTAAGGAGAACACATGAGACCGTTGAGCCCATTGCATCAGAAAGAGGATTGGTAGTTGAAAAATATTCAGAACTGGATGAGATCAACTTTGGTATTCTTGAGGGTCAATCTTTTAAACAGATCAGGGGAGATGTATTTGAGGTTCATGAGCAGTGGATGTCTGGAAACGTAACCTATGCTCCAAATAATGGAGAATCTCCTAAGGAAGCTTTTGACCGGGCCAATGCAAAAGTCACGGAAGTGCTCAATTCATCTGAAAATGAAAATATTGTATTCATGATTCACGGAAGATTGACCCGAATTTTATTATCTGAGTGGCTCGGATATGGTTTAAAGAATATGCATAAGATCGAACACCAAAATGGTGCGATCAATCATTTGAAATGGATAGATGGTTCCTTTGAAGCAGTTCAGCTAAATATGACGGCTCATTTGTCTGAGCTGGCTTGATCTTCATCAATCTTTACTTATTGAACTGTCATTAATTGCTTATCTTTGCAGGCTGTAAGAACCATTTTAATCAGCTTCTTGTTTTTGATATTCGAAAGCTAAAAGAATTAAAAAAGTATGAGTGAAAAAGTAAGATCCATGTTTGCCGATATAGCCGATGATTATGATCGGATCAACAGCGTGCTTTCCTTTGGAGTGCACCATGCATGGAGAAAAAAAGCCGTTCTTGAAAGTGGTGCCCATGATGGGGATCATGTGCTGGATTGTGCAACAGGAACAGGAGATCTGGCAATCGAATTCAAAAAGACAGTAGGTGATTCAGGGTATGTGTTAGGAACTGATTTTTGTGCCCCTATGATCGAACCCGCTCCGGCCAAAGCTGAAAACGCCGGGTTGGTCATCGATTTTGAAGTGGCTGATGCGATGGATCTGCCATATGAGGATAACAAGTTTGATATCGCCAGTATCGCATTTGGGATCAGAAATGTTGATGAACCTGTTACCGCCTTGAAAGAGATGGCTCGAGTCGTAAAGCCGGGTGGACGGGTTGTGGTACTGGAATTTGGTCAGCCAAGAGGATTGATGAAATTTCCTTACGAATTATATAGTCAACACATCATGCCGGCAATTGGTGGATGGTTAAGTGGCAACCGGGAGGCTTATACCTACCTGCCACGCACCAGTGCCAAATTCCCAGCCGGTGACAAGTTTCTGGCTTTAATGGATGAATCCGGTTCTTTTGAAAGCCGTAGAGCCGTAAAGTTAACGGCCGGTATCGCATACGTTTATGTAGGAGTGGTTCAGAAATAGTATATTCCAGACCCGAATTAAAAAACAGTTTCATGGATATAGAACAGATAAAAAAAATACTACCACATCGCTATCCATTTCTTTTAGTAGATAGGGTGTTAGAGGTCGATGCAGAAAGCATTAAAGCCTATAAAAATGTATCGGCAAATGAGGAATTCTTTAACGGTCATTTTCCCGGGCAGCCTATCATGCCGGGAGTACTTCAGGTAGAAGCTTTAGCTCAGGCCGGTGCATTAATGCTGATGTTACAATCAGAAGATCCTGAAAATACGCTGATGGTTTTTACCGGGATCAATAAGTGTAAATTCCGCAAACAAGTAGTGCCCGGTGATCAGTTGATGCTTGAGGTCGAGCTTGGGAGTAAAAAACGGAATTTTGTAACCATGACCGGAAAGGCCACCGTTGATGGCAAGGTAGCGTGCGAACTTGAGGCATCTGCTGCACTGGTTCAGCGGGAGAATGTATGAGTACTCAAAAATCCCCGGAAAAACCTGCAAAGATAACAACCCAAACCGTGGTGGATATGAAAGCCAAAGGGGAGAAGATCTCCATGCTGACGGCTTACGACTTTACCATGGCTCAGATCATCGATCAAGCAGGTATTGAGATCATATTGGTTGGTGACTCAGCCAGTAATGTGATGGCCGGACACGAAACTACGGTACCCATGACACTGGACCATATGATCTATCATACCTCCTGTGTGGTGCGTGGAGTTGATCGGGCTTTGGTGATCGCTGACCTACCATTCATGAGTTATCAGGTAACCACTAAAGAGGCTTTGATCAGTGCCGGGAGAATGATGAAAGAAGCCGGTGCTCATGCCGTCAAGCTTGAAGGCGGAAAGTATATT
>JAASTO010000047.1 GCA_021767245.1 Balneolaceae bacterium | reverse complement strand
GATCGGTGCAGTGTGGATCATCATTCACGTGATCATTTTATTGCTGGTTGGAAAGCTCATCAAAGCTCCGTTCTTCTTCGTGGCGGTAGGAAGTCAGGCCAACGTGGGCGGTGCGGCTTCAGCTCCAATTGTTGCCTCTGCCTTCCATTCGGCCCTGGCCCCCGTGGGCGTACTGCTGGCGGTACTGGGTTACGCACTCGGAACCTATGGCGCCTGGTTAAGTGCTGAAATGATGAGGATCGTATCCGGCTTTTGAGTTGATTAACGAGTGCTTTATACAATAGAACTCATAGGATTTTACCACTAACAAATCGGGATAAGCTCTTTTCTTATTTGTATCTTTGGGCTGATTTTAATCTCAGTTCCAAATTTATACTTTTTGAAGAGAGCACTAAAGTTTCTATTCGTCTTTTTAGCGGCAGCTGCCTTTGTCTTTGCGATGGTCATCGGGCTAAACTATTCCGGTTTTAAAACACTGTTTCAGAATGAAGAAGGCATGGCTGAAGGCAGTGAATACATTGAAAGCACTTATTCCCTTAAAGGACTAGCTGAGTTTGTTGGTGAACATCCTGAATGGGTTTCGATCACTTCTTACAATGTCAATAACCCTGATTCCGGCATTTTTTATCAAACAGATATACCCAGGACCCTTGGGGCAACAGCCAACCTCTTTTTACTGATAGAATATGAACGGCAGGTGCTTGAAGGTTTACTTGATCCGGCCGAGGAAATCACCCTGAAGGAGATCAAAAAGTTTGCATTACCGGAAATTAGTGAGAACAATCACAATCAGCTCATCAAAGAATTTGAAGAAGGTACCGCTCCGCTGGATGACGTGGTCAAAGCCATGCTTGAAAACAGTGACCTGGTATCAGCCGATTATATCTGGTTCAAACTTGGGGAAGACAACATTCGGGCATTAATGGATTCCTTGAACGTAAATGATTCCCTTTTGCCATTACCATACAGTGGCATGTACACAAGGATCAATCCATCGCTTAATGATACCTCGGAATTAAGAACCATGTCATTTGACCGGTTTGCAGAAGAAGTGATCGACATTGCAGAGCAATTAAATTCTGATCCGAATTTCAATCGAACGGTCAAAGGTCAATTTGACGATGACAGGCTGTCTCTTAGCTTTATGCAGGAACGTGACGCCCTGGCTTATTTCCCTCAGGCTACAACCCGTGAGTTGACCGACCTGATGCTTCGCCTCTGGAATGAAGAGGTGCTCACCGAGGAAATTTCACAAAGAGTCAAGGACAAACTCAGATGGCCCATGGGGTCTGAACCCATTGCCCGTAGTTTTGAAGATTACGGGGCTATTTATGATAACCGGATGGGGCTTTTGGTGGGCATCGATTTCGGAACTTCCACCTACGACGGACACACTTCGGTTCAAGCCGTTTTCTTTGACCGTCTGCCGGTTGGCTTCTGGGTTCACATGTCGGCCAATTATATGCAGGAAGATTATCAGCAGCGTTTGATCTGGGATCCTGCTCTTTATGAAACCACACAAAAAGCAATCGCACCCGACCATGAGTAACTACCGATTTTTATACGCCTACTGGCTCATTCCCGCTTACCTGCTTTTCCTTGTCTTTCAGCAGGGTATGGTTTACAAGGGCTCCATGGATACCTATGAACACGGAGAATCCTACCTTGCAGAGATCACAGATTTTGAGATCAAACAAATCGCTGCTCAGAGTAACGGATATGTGGATATCAGGTTTGAAGTGGATGGAGAAGTCATCGAGAGAAAGTTATCACTCTCAGTCCAAATGGCTCAGGAACTGATGGAGTCCTCCTCAGTTCCGATACGGTATCAAAAAGGAGCTTTTCAGGAGATCGTTCTATTTCCTACTTATGAAATCCAAAAAAGCACTTCCTTATTTAACATGAGTGTAGCCGGTTTAGGATTGATCGTGACTATCATTGCAGGTTTTATGCTGAACCGATTTGTAAAACGCAGATCAGCGGACGCCCATGCTGATGAATTTGAAATTGAACGGGTAGATTAATGTCAGGAACTCTATATCTAATTCCAACCACGCTTGGTAAAACACTTGAAAATAATACACTTCCTGAGCATACATTGAACATCATCAGAAAGCTGGATGTTTTGGTGGTTGAAAATATCCGTTCAGCCTCCTCCTTTCTTCAATGGGTTGGAGATACGGTTCCTGAGTATGAGATCGATTTCTATCCACTCAACAAAAATACTCCCGATCAGGAAATACACTCATTTTTGCGCCCCATACTTGACGGCCGGGATGCAGGGGTGTTATCAGAAGCCGGGGCACCGGGGGTGGCAGATCCGGGAGCCAGACTCGTAAAACTGGCTCATCAGTATCAGATCAAGGTGGTTCCACTTGTGGGGCCATCTTCCATACTTCTCGCACTCATGGCCTCTGGATTCAATGGTCAGGAATTCGCTTTCCATGGCTACCTCCCCATGGACCAAAACAAACGCCGTTCCATGATCAAGCAGCTGGATGGAGAGTCAAGGCGACATGATCGCACACAGATATTCATGGAAGCTCCCTATCGTAATAACGAAATGTTGAAAGATATTTTACAAATTGCTTCCCATACCACAAGTCTTTGTACAGCAACTGATATCACCCTCCCTTCAGAAGACATCAGGACCGGGTATATCAGTGAATGGAATTCGCGACCTTTACCCAATCTGCATAAACGTCCCACTATTTTTCTGCTGTACGGGAAATAGCAGGTTTATACAATCAGGCAAATATTAATTTATTGTGAAGGGACCACCCTCCTTTACAAAAATTTACTATTGATCGCAGATTTAATATATCTATTAAATAATTATTAATAGTCACTTAACAGTCTATTTACTAACGATGTAAATAAATTGAATCCGATTGAACTTATCCTTCCGATTAATTAGCCTAAGAGCGATTATTAAATCATCTTAATGTTTGCAAAGTATTTGCTCGCATTAATGTAACAAGTCAAAGCTCTTACTCTCCTATTCAATACCATTAAAATAGAATGGGTTTTGACCTAAAATCACTAACCATAAAGGAAGGACTAATATGACCTATAGATACAAATTAGGTGCAGGGTTAAATGCACCCACTTCAAAGAACACAGTCCGAAAGATGAGGAGTAGAGGCCGGCAAATGCTATGCCTGTTACTCCTTATGTTTGGGATAAGTACCCTGGGTTATGCTCAGGTAACCATAACCGGTACTGTAACCTCCGCACAGGATGGTAACCCGCTTCCCGGTGTAAACGTTCTGGAAAAAGGAACGTTAAACGGAACAAGTACTGATGCAGATGGTAATTACGAAATTACCGTATCAACGGAAGATGCAGTACTGGTATTCAGCTACATCAGCTTTATGAAACAGGAAGTGGTTGTTGGCGACAGAACCACTATTGATATTCAACTTGAAGAAGATGTTCAGCTTTTAGAGGACGTAGTTGTTGTGGGTTACGGTGAACAAGACCGTAAAACATTAACAAGTGCGGTTTCTTCTATCAGCGCTGAAGAACTACAAAATACACCTTCAGCCAGTACTGACCAACTTATGCAGGGTCGTGCAGCCGGTGTTCAGATCAGTACAAACTCCGGTACTCCCGGTGGCGGTATCTTTGTGAAGATCCGTGGTACCTCATCTATTTCAGGTGGTAGTGACCCGCTTTATGTTGTAGATGGTATTCCAATTCAGACTGGAAACTACGGACTTGGACTTGGCGGTGAAACGACCAGTGCCCTGGCCGATATCGATCCTTCTGACATAGAATCTATTGAGATCCTTAAAGATGCCTCGGCTACTGCCATTTATGGTGCCCGTGCGGCTAATGGCGTGGTTTTGATCACAACCAAGCGGGGTAGTTTTTCTGAGCCAAGAGTAAACGTGAACATCTATCGTGGATATGAAGAGCCGGTTAACATGCCAGACATGGTATCAGGACCTGAATTTGAAATGCTCATGAATGAAGCAGCTGTCAACAATGGCGAAGCAGCCCCTTACTCCAACCCTCAAAGTGCAATCGACACTGACTGGGCAGATCAGGTATTCCGAACCGGTATCGTACAAAATTATGATGTAACCGTAAGCGGTGGTAATGAAAATGTAAAATACTCCGTTTCCGGCTCCAACTATGATCAGGATGGTGTGGTTAAGCCTGCTACTTTCACAAGAAGCAGTGCCCGACTAAACCTCGACATCCTGGCTTCTGAAAAGCTAACTTTCGGAACCAGCTCAACCTATTCATTCTCTAATCGTAACAGAGCACGTAATAACGATAATATTACCGGTGTTTTGGGTGGTGTTTATTTCTTACCAACTAACCTGCCCGTTTACGATGCTAATGGCAACTATACCAAATTCAGTATTTTTGAAAATCCGGTTGCAGCTGCCAACGAGGTAGATTTCGACATGGATACCAACCGTATTATTGGTAATGTATTTGCCGATTACGAATTTTTCCCGGGACTCACTTTCAGAACCAGCTGGAGTCTTGACTACAACGAGATCAAGGAGGACCGTTACGACAACACACTTCTAAATAACGGTGCGGCTGTAAACGGTAGTGCTCTTTCTACAGTAGCAACCATCCGTAACTGGACAGCTGAAAACACTTTAAGCTATCTTTTCAATGTTGGAAACCATGACGTAAGTGCCTTACTTGGTACTTCTGTTCAGGAATCTGATTTTGAAAGAACCACAGCAGAAGGTGAACAATTTCCAAGTGATGACTTCCGTCGCATTCAGGATGCCGCGGTGCAGTCCGCTTCCTCAACCGGAAGCAGCTGGGGTATCGCCTCATTCTTTGGACGCGTAAAGTATGAATTCGACAGTAAATATCTGGCTACCGTAACTGTTCGTCATGATGGTTCGTCCCGTTTCGGTGCTAACAACAGATGGGGTACTTTCCCTTCTGTAGCTTTAGGCTGGGTTGTGTCTGAAGAGACTTTCTTTGACTTCGAAGACATTTCTGAACTGAAACTTAGAGCAAGTTACGGTATCACCGGTAACCAAAGTGGTATTAACGACTTCCAGTCACGCGGACTTTGGGGTGGTGAAAGCTATACCGACAGTCCAGGAACCAGCCCAAATCAGCTTGGTAACCCAAATCTAAAATGGGAAACGACCAAACAGCTTGATATTGGTGTTGATCTTGGATTATTCGATGACCGTTTGAACTTCGTATATGACTACTATTACAAGAAAACAGAAGATCTTCTTCTGGCCGTACCAATACCATTCTCAACAGGATTTGAAGAGTTAGTTCAAAACTTCGGTGAAGTAGAGAACAAAGGTATGGAGCTCGGTATCATTGCTGACGTGATCCAAAAAGAAGATTTGAACTGGAATCTGAGTTTCAATATATCAGGAAACAGAAATAAGATCCTTAAGCTTGCCGCTCCTTTCAACGTGTATAACCGTGATATTTACCGGTATCAGGAAGGTTACCCGATGTATTCCTTCTATTTCCATGAGCAAACCGGTGTAGATCCTCAAACGGGAGCACCTATCTTTACGGATGTTGATGGTGACGGAACCTTCAACCCTAACGTTGACCGTAAGATCGTAGGGGATGCAAACCCTGATTTCTTCGGTGGTTTCACAAACAAAGTGAATTACAAGAACTTTGATTTCTCGGTCTTCTTCCAGTACAGTTATGGAAACGATCAGTTGAACTGGAACCGATTCTTCCAGGAGCACGGTGGAACCAGAAATACCGGATACATGAGCTCGCAGCTCGACCGCTGGCAACAACCAGGTGATGTCACCATGGTACCTCGTATGACCAGTGCCAACTACGCCGGTAACCTCCGCCCTTCACGTTTTGTTGAAGATGGATCTTACATGAGACTCAAAAATGCCACCATCGGATACACAATTCCGGTAGAAATTCTCAACAAAGTCGGTGTGGGAATTTCTCGAGCGCGCATTTATCTGAGCGGACAAAACCTCATCACGTTCACTAACTATAGTGGGCTTGATCCTGAGGTTACAGCTACCGCTTCTACAGCACTTACACGTGGTATAGAATTCTACACCATGCCGCAAGCCCGCTCTATTCTCGGTGGAATTGACATCTCATTTTAATTGAAAAATTTTATACCTATGAAAAACTTTAGAAACATATTACTCTTAACATTGCTGGTTGCGGTCGGGTGCGATGTTCTCGATCACGAACCGCAGACAGCTATTTCGGATGAAACGGCTATCCGGGACCTGAAAAGTGCAGAAGCAGCTCTGAACGGACTGTATAGTCAACTGCAATCAACGTCATATTACGGAAGTAATTTTCAGATCATTGCTGATGTAACCTCTGATGTATCACAAAGTATTGGTACATGGGATTTCTATCGGGAAATGGATACTTACGTAACCTCTGCCGGCAACCTTGAAAACCGAAACCTATGGGCTCAAGCCTATGCAACAGTAAATCACGCCAACAACCTAATCGCTGATGTTCCAACCATCGACGAAATACCACAGGCAGCGAAGGATCGTATTTTAGGTGAAGCTTATTTCATAAGAGCACTTGCCTTCTTTGATCTGACCAGAACTTTTGGTGGGGTTGATGGTGTTTACGGCGAGTTGGGTGTTCCCATCGTTACCACACCATCACGTGAGATCAATGAAAACAGCTTTCCAAGCAGAGCCTCTATTGCTGATTCCTATCAGCAGGTTCAGGACGACTTAACTGCGGCAGAGGGCCTTTTATCCGGCTTCAACTCTCCAAACAGAGTCTCTGAAGCGGCTATAAAAGCTCTTCAGTCACGATTAGGCTTGTATATTGAAGATTTCGATATGGCTGAAACCTACGCCACAGAAGTGATCGACAATTACAATTTCGAACTGGTGGAAGAATTCCAGAGTATCTTCAGAGATGAAAATACTGCAGAAGCTATCTTCGAGCTGGCTTATAACACTACAGATGGTAACGATATCCGTTTCTGGTATTTTCCATCCAGTGCTGGTGGCCGTGGAGACATAGCTCTTCATGAAGAAATCGTTACTTTAGCTACTTCCCGTACTGACGATGAACGTGGTGACCTGATCGGGTTTGACGGAAACGTAGGTGCTTACTACCCTACCAAATATGCCAAAGCTGGTGGTGATGATAATATTCAAGTGATTCGCCTCGCTGAAATGTATCTAAATCGTGCCGAAGCCCGTGTTCGCAAGACCCCTTCCGATATTCCCGGGGCACTTGCTGATCTCAATGAGATCAGAAACCGTGCCGGTTTAGCCGACACTACAGGAACTGGAGTTGATACAGAAGCTGAAGTTCTTGGTGCTATCGAACTGGAACGTGGTATCGAGTTCATAATGGAAGGCCACCGATGGTTCAATCTGACAAGAACCGGTGAAGCTCTGAATACTTTATCCGGAATTGACCGTTTGAACGGTGACCCTGTGTCTTTAACCGATGCCGGACGACAAGTATTTCCAATTCCATCACGGGATATGGATTCCAACGAAAACATGGTGCAAAATTCAGCCTATAACTAAGTTTTAGGCAATTAACTTAAAAGCTCCGATATGATATCGGGGCTTTTTTTAAACCTAATATTTTGATGTAAAACCCATTCAGGTTCACATCTTTTTACGCTGCTCCCATTTTATTTTTTATACATTGGGCTACATGCGTTTAGCATAAATCTTCAATAAAATTAGTTATCTATGATACCGAATAATTTACAAATCAAACTCAGTGCCTGCATACTTGCTTGTGTAGCCGCTCTGTTCGTCTGGGGCATTACACCTGCTCAGGCGCAGATCTTTGGCCATGGTCAGGATATTGAAAATCCCGACTATGAACACACACTGATGCAGGAATTAGAATACAGAAATATTGGGCCATTCCGCGGCGGTCGTTCCGTAGCCGTTGCAGGCCATGCCGACCAGCCTCATACTTATTACGGTGGCTTTACCGGTGGTGGTGTTTATAAAACCACCGATGGCGGTAACAACTGGTATAATGTATCCGACGGATATTTTAAGACCGGATCAGTTGGTGCCATTCAGGTAGCCCCATCCAATTATAACGTTATCTATGCCGGTATGGGTGAAACCTGTATCAGGGGTAACATTTCTGCTGGCGACGGTATGTATCGTTCCACAGATGGTGGAAAAACCTGGGAACACATTGGTTTAGGTGATTCTCATTTTATTGGAGAGATCGTAGTTCATCCTGATAACGAAGATATTGTCTGGGTTGCTGTTTTAGGTCATGCTTTCGGTATGGAGGGAAATACTGAACGTGGTGTTTTCAAAACAACTGACGGCGGTAAGACCTGGGATAAAGTACTTTATCACAACGAAAAAACCGGAGCGGTTGATATTGAGATCGATCCAAATAACCCACGCATCCTTTATGCTTCTATGTGGGAAGCTTACCGTAACGCATGGGAAATGTCGAGTGGTGGTGAAGGAAGTGGCCTCTACAAAAGTGTTGATGGTGGTGAAACCTGGGAAAACATCTCTCAAAGACCGGGATTACCCAAAGGCATAAAGGGTAAGATCGGTGTCGCAATATCACCTCTTAACTCAGACCGTGTCTGGTCCATCATCGAATCAAATAATGGAGGATTATTCCGTTCTGATGACGGTGGCGAAACATGGAGTAGAACCACCGCTGACCGTAATCTGCGCCAGCGTGCCTGGTACTACACTCATGTTGTAGCCGGTACCAACAGCGAAGATGAAGTTTATGTTCTAAACGTAGGTTTTCACAAGTCAATTGACGGAGGTAAATCATTTGAGCGACTAAGTACTCCACACGGAGATCACCATGATCTATGGATCTCACCAAATGACGGTGACCGTATGGTTGTTGCTGATGACGGTGGTGTTCAGGTCAGTTATAATGGTGGGCAAAGCTGGTCTTCTTACCACAAATATGCCACGGCTCAGTTCTATCAGGTAATAACGGATAATCAATTCCCTTACAGAATATATGGCGCCCAGCAGGATAACAGTACCGTTGGTATTTTAAGCCGTTCATCCGGATCAGGTATCACAGAAAGAGAATGGGCTCCGGTTGCCGGTGGTGAAAGTGGCTACATAGCTCCTGACCCCGAAGATCCAAACGTTACTTATGGTGGTAGCTACGGTGGTTATTTTAACAAATTCAATGACTTTACCGATCAAAGTGATCGTATTGATGTATGGCCGGATAACCCAATGGGTGCCGGTGCTGAAGATCTGAAGTACAGATTCCAATGGACCTTCCCGATCTACATCTCCCCTCACGACCCAGACGTACTTTATGCGACATCGCAGCACGTACACCGCTCAACAGACGAAGGTATGAGCTGGGAAACAATCAGTGATGATCTTACCAGAAATGACAAATCCAAGCAGGGTGAGTCGGGCGGTCCGATCACTAAAGATGACACCAGTGTTGAATATTATAACACCATCTTTACGTTTGCAGAATCAAAAGTACAGCCCGGAGTTTTGTGGGCTGGTGCTGATGATGGCTTGATACACGTTAGCCGTGATAATGGTGAAAGCTGGACTGAGGTTACTCCTGATGGAATGCCTGAAGCCATGGCCAGTATCATCGATCCATCACCACATGATGCCGGTACAGCCTATTTAGCAGCAACCCGGTATAAGTTTGACGACTTCTCACCAATGCTGTACAAAACCACTAACTACGGTAGAAGCTGGACCAAGATCACGAATGGAATTCCTGAAGGAGATTTCACTCGAGTCATCCGTGAGGATCCAAACAAAAAAGGACTCCTCTATGCAGGAACAGAAACCGGTGTGTATGTATCCTTTAACGATGGAGATAAATGGCAACCTCTGCAGCTTAACCTGCCTGCCGTGCCAATCACTGACCTTACGGTTCACGAAAGAGATAAGGACCTCATTATTGCAACTCAGGGACGTTCTTTCTGGATTCTTGATGATCTAAGTGTATTGCATCAGTTAAGCGACGAAGTGAAAAGCTCAGACTATTATCTGTACAAGCCGGAAACTACTTATTTATTCGGCCGCCATACAGAACCGGCTCCTGGTGAAACCTTAGGTGAGAACCCGAAAACCGGGGTAGTTGTATACTATAATCTGAATAGCATGCCAGAGTCAGAAGTTCAGCTTCAGTTCCTCGAGGATGATGGAACCGTGATCAGAACCTTCTCTAATAAAGAAAGACTGAACGGAACCCCTGTCAAGAAATCTGAGAATTTCTATGAAGAAGAGCATAATGTGCCGGGTGATGTACTAACTACTAAGATGGGCAATAATAGCTTTGAATGGGACCTGAGATATCCCGGAGCTACTAACCTGAACGGTACTCAGATACTTTGGTCAGGTAATACATCCGGACCAAGAGCTATTCCGGGCACATATGAAGTTCGCTTGATCGTGGATGGTGAAACCGTAGGTACTCAGAACTTTGAACTCACTAAAGATCCACGTATCGAAACTACTCAGGAAGATTTCCAGGCTCAGTTCGATCTGCATCAAACCATTATTGCCAAATTAGATACCACACATAAAACGATCAACCGGATCAGAGAAGTTCGGTCACAGATCAATGATGTGAAGTCCGATTACTCCGGTAATACTGAAATTCAGGAACGAGCCGATGCCATGCTGAAAGTACTTGAAGAAGTAGAAAATGAACTCATGCAAACAAAAGCTGAGTCCTATCAGGATGTACTTAACTTCCCTATCAAGCTTAACAACAAGCTTGCATCCCTTGCCAGCACCGTTGCCACCGGCGATGGCCGACCTACACAACAGCAGTATGAAGTGTATGTTGAACTTGCTGAAAAAGTAGATGTTCAGTTGGAGAAAGTAGCCCCGATATTTGACGGTGAACTGCCAAACCTCATTCAGGAAATTGAGCAACGAACCATTCCTATCGAAAACTGATAGCGAAAGTACTATTTAAAAGAAAAGCCGTGATAGATATCTATCACGGCTTTTTTTATGTATTAAAGTGTCTTTTGGAATCTTAATGAGCGCCTGCAGAATTTAATAAATCTACTACATTATCATGATGATGGGTTATCGCCTGATCCTTGGCTGACCAGCCTCTGTCATCATGTACATCCACATCACTGCTGTGTTCTATCAAATATTGTACGATTTCCGAATAACCATTCGTCGAAGCCCAATACAAAGCTGACGTTCCCCGGTTGTCTCTATGATCAACCTCTGCCCCACTTTCAACTAATAACTTTACTATATCCATATGACCATGTTTTGCAGCCTTCAACAGGGCTGTGCGTTCATGGTTATCTTTGGTGTCAACATTTACTCCCTCACTTAAAAGATTGGAGATTTTTTCGATGTCGCCGGCTTCTGCGGCTTCAAGAAATGCTTCATTATTCATGACGTATCCTCCTCAACTGAGTATTTAGATTGGCACCTGAATTGTACTTTTCAGGTGTTCAAATGTCAAATTAGAAATACAACCTCAAAATGAAGATTGAATGAATCAGAAATAATATGACCATAAAAAAACCCGATATCAGCAGGTTTTGAGGACCAAGAATAAAAAAGCTACTTTCTAAATTCTTGTAATGCGATATCGGGCTCATCTAACGCTTATTAGACGTTTATTTTTATCAATTAGTTTCACTTTAAACGAAATTTAGTATTCGGTTTGCTAAAACAATTGGAGTTGCTTGCCTGTATCCTTCATAAAATGATCGGTTGACAAGTCAAAATATCTTTCATTCAGCCCCAAACGTTTGGCTTGAACATAAAATAAATCGCGAATTTGTGAGGCATAAGAACCTTTTCCTCTCATACGTTCTCCCCATTTACTGTTATTTAATTTACCTTCTCTGATATTCAGGATCTTATTCAAAACCTTATCCTTTCTGTCAGGATAATGCTGTTCCAACCACTCTGTAAACAATATCTTCACATTGTGCGGTAACCGAACGATGCTATAACCGGCAAATTCAGCTCCGGCTTCTTTTGCCATTTCCAGAATGTCTGCCACCTCATGATCCGTCATTCCCGGAATGATGGGGGCAACATTCACACCTACCGGTATCCCCGCTTCTGATAATTTCCGGATGGCCTCGAGTCTGCGGGTTGCCCGCGAGGTTCTTGGCTCCATCACTCCGGTTAGTTCATTATCCAGGCTGGTAATTGAAATTGTGACAGACACACAATCATATTTACTAAGTCTTTTAAGAATGTCGATATCCCTTGTAACCAAATGATTTTTGGTGATCAGTCCTACAGGGTTTCGAAATTCAGCCATGACTTTAAGGCACTCTCTGGTAATTTTCAGTTTTCTCTCTATCGGTTGGTAGATGTCTGTTACCCCACTCATAGCTATCACCTGTGGCTCCCATTTCTCGGCTCTCAATTCCTTTCTAAGAATGGAGGCTGCATCATATTTGACCATGATCTTACTTTCAAAATCCAGTCCGGACGAGAAACCAAGATACTCATGATAGGGTCTCGCATAACAATAGATACATCCGTGCTCGCACCCCCTGTAAGGATTGATGCTGGCGTTGAAGCCAATATCAGGACTTTTATTAAAGGTGATCAGCGTCTTAGAACCGTCTCGAATCAATTGAGTTTTTGGCGCCGGTTTCTCCCCGGTTTCCTCATCGAGGTCATAATCCACATAATTACCTTCAAAACGGTTTACCGGATTATCTGAAGTACCTCGACCTCTTATGGGGTTTTTAGAAATATCCATAATCAATCACACATGTTTTACACATATAATATTGGATATTCGTGTAAAATAAAAGCCCCATCAGGATTGATGAGGCTTAGTTTTGATGTGGTATTTATAACATCCTTTTCAGGAAGTACACATTACGTTGTTTAAGTTCTCATCCCAGCATGATTTAGCTCCTTCATTATAGTTCGGTGATATGATGAAACCTGTATTAGTTTCCGTATTAAAGCTGATGATGGACGTGGTATTTTCTGAGGCATCAAAAAATGTGACTGATTTTAAGGTACCATCAAAATCGTATGTAATGTAGTCACCAAGATTATCATTTCTATCACTCTCTACATCGAGCCTTATTGAAACTTCATTCTCCGTTCTTTCCCATTCGATCGTTGAAACTTCATTTTGTGTACTCAGGTCAAAATAGGTCCAGGTACCTGACTTGCCCTCACGATCTGAAGTACCGGTAAAAAAGAGAACCTCTTCAATACCCAAGGATGAATTGGTTACATAAAAATTCCAATTCACCTTATCAGAATTATCAACGGAGGCCGTTAGCCTGACTCCAAAGTTTTGCCCATTAGCGGCTGTCACATAGTTCCATTCCCATTCGGCATCACCGGTTGATTCTACGGTCGCATTTTGCGCCGCAGATACCAATGCCTTTGGAATTGCAAGGTTGGCCTCCAATATAATTTTTGCAACACCCACAGCTAACAAGGCTGTGTTAAAATTTGACTCAGCCATTTTTGCCGGAACCTTGTTAGACACTGATTCCATTTCTGACATATCAACCGTCATGGTCTCAATAGATGGTAGCTCAGGTGGCGCATCATTTCCACTGTTTGATGTATTGCAGGAGTAAAGAAATAATGTCACCGACAATAAGAGACATGATAAATAAGAATTTCTGTGCTTCATGATCTTTAATTAAATTTTGAGTTCAGTTAATTAAAGAACTCAATGAAGCATTTGTTCCAAATTATCAATCAGTGCTATCATACACTTTTTCTCCTGCTACCCAGGTTTCAAGTACTTTTGTTTGCCAAATTTCAATGGCCGGTACCTCAAAAAAGTCTCTGTCTATGATGATGAAATCGGCCCACTTTCCGGGTTCCAGGCTTCCTATTACATCTTCCTGATGGGCTGCATAAGCAGCATCAAGGGTAAAGGACCTTAGAGTTTCTTCGCGACTCAATCGTTCTTCCGGATACCAGCCGTTTGGTGGATTGCCTTCGTGATCTTGACGCGTTACCGATGAGTAAAGGCCAAAGAATGGATTCACATGCTCAACCGGGAAATCAGATCCATTGGCAATTACGGTACCTTGATCCAGAAATTTCTGCCAGGCATAACCACCTTTAATTCGTTCAGCTCCTACCCTGTCTTCAGCCATGTTCATATCACTTGTGGCATGAGTAGCTTGCATAGATGCAATGATATTAAGTTCTTTAAATCGTGGTATGTCTTCGAGTGAAACGATCTGTGCATGTTCAATTCTGTGACGTAATCCCTGATCACCAAATTCTTCAATAGCTTGCTCAAAGGCATTCAAGACCACATCATTGGCTCGGTCACCGATCGCGTGAATATTGGTTTGATATCCATTCGAGATCGATTTATCCACCATTTCATTGAGCTCGTCCTGCTCATAAAATAACAGCCCCCTGTTACCCGGGTCATCAGAATAAGGTTCCTTCATGGCAGCACCACGGCTACCCAGGGCTCCGTCTGCCGAGATCTTCACACTTCTGAGTGCTAAACGGTCATTGGCATACGATTTGATTGGACCATTTTTGGAAAGCTCATCGAAATCGTTTCCGGTTCCACCGATCATCGCATAGATCCTTGTGATCATATTTCCTTCATCAGCGAAGTTTTTATACAGCTCCCAGGTTTGAGCGGGAATCCCTGCATCATGAACCGATGTGATCCCTTCGCTCGCCATTTTTTCCAAAGCTTTTTCAAGTGCTAATTTTCTTTCTTCTGCTGTTGGAGCAGGTATATGCTGAGTAACATAGCTTTCTGCGGCATCAATAAACACTCCGGTTGCCTTACCATTTCTATCCCGAATAACTTTACCACCTTGTGGGTCCGGCGTGTCCTGACTGATGTTAGCTATTTCCATGGCTTTGGTATTCCCCCAGCCTGCATGCCCATCCACTCGGGTTAACCATACCGGACGGTCAGGTACGACCTTGTCAAGATCGGCTGCTGTAGGAAATTCTTTTTCAGGCCAAAGAGTTTGATTCCAGCCACGACCCTGAATCCATTCCAGTTCAGGATTTGCCTCGGCATAGGCTTTAATAGAATCCAGCGTTGCTTCAAGGGTTTCAATACCTGCTACGTTTATATTCAGCTCCTGAAATCCAAGACCCATTACATGAGCATGAGCATCGATCAGACCGGGCAGTATAGTTTGACTTTGCACATCGATTACTTCGCCCATATTGGAAAGTTCTTCACCCCCAACTTGTCTGACTTTACCGTCTTCAATGATCATTTTCTGAAAACTGATCAGAGAATCATTGTAGATCGTGTATCCATTGGCATTTACAAAGGTCTTAACATCTGCGTCGTTTGTACAGGCTGAAAATAAAGCAGCCACAGTAAAAACGGTAATTAGTAAAT